>RKRO01000138.1 GCA_007571355.1 Candidatus Poribacteria bacterium
CAAAGAGACCCGTCTGGGGTTCCGTCATTTAGCGTATGCTATGATTAACTTTCGTATAACTTTCAACCATTCATAAACCGTACTCGCTATGAGTTCATCATCAAACGCCTTGATTTGTGGATCAATACGAAGTCCGGAATTCTTGAAAACCTTGTTATATTTCTCATTCGAGTTAAACGGCGGATCGAGGCAGATCAGGTCGATAGAGTTATCAGGGAAGTCTGCCATAATATCAAGGCAATCGCCGTAATAGAGCGTGTTGGGTGCAAATCGAATGTTCATAGTCCTCTCGTCGGCTGAGAGCAAAGGGCATCCCTTTTCTCTGAGTTTCATAAAAATGACAGGACTATAGGGGTGGGTGCGCTGATCGGCGCGCGCGGGGGCATAGAAAGGTATTCGGCAACCTTCCCTATAGGGGGCTGGTTTCTATTAATCTCACACACAAAATGTCCGTTGTGATACAATAGAAACCAGTGCTGTCATACTTCTACTATGGCAGTGCTTAAGCGTCGCGGGTATTCGTACTACCTGCGGCGCACCTAATGAATTAGGAAGCTGCCCTGACATGAACAACACTTCATCAGCAAAGGTGCTTTTAAAGTCTTGCGTCCACGTCAAATATATTATAGCAAAAAAAGAAAATTTTGTCACGTTTTTTTTTAGATTGTAGAGTACTCGGCATTCAGAACCGTCCTATGAATACTATGAAATTCCGTAGATAATAGTTTTGTCTCATAACGCTATTTCGCTTGCCACTAACTACAAATTATGCTACAATACCTATAGCATGAACCTATACGACACAAAACACTTGCATAAGGAACTGAGTGGCTTGCTCGGAACACGCTTCAGCACAGATAACACTGTTCGGGATGCGCACGCACGCGATGCCTCTTATCACCGAGGCGCGCTGCCTGATGCCGTCGTTTTCCCGAAAACGAACGCTGAAGTCGCCGAAATCGTCAAAACCTGTGCGAAATATAAAATACCAATTATTCCTTACGGCACTGGAACTGGGGTCGAAGGTGCTGTCGTCGCAACTGAAGGCACACTCTGCATCGCACTTCACGAAATGAACCGTATTCTCCGCGTCAGCCCAGACGATAGAGATGCCACCGTCCAAGCAGGCGTAACCCGTCTCCAGTTGAACACCCACCTCGCTGACATCAACACGCAACTTCATTTCCCCGTCGATCCCGGAGCAGATGCTTCACTTGGTGGGATGGTCGCGACCCGTGCATCTGGGACAAGTGCCGTCCGATACGGCACAATGCTCGATAACGTCCTCGGCTTGACTGTTGTCACTGCTGACGGCACGATTGTCCATACCGGAAGTAGGGCGCGGAAATCTGCTGCAGGCTACGATCTCACCCGTCTTTTCATCGGTTCAGAAGGGACATTGGGAGTTATCACCGAAACTACGCTTAAATTGACCCGGTTGCCTGAAGTAGTTGCGGCAGCTGTCTGTGCTTTTCCAAGCGTCGCTGCAGCCGTAGACACCGTTATTAAGTTGATGGATACTGGCATAAGTATTGCCCGTATAGAACTTTTAGACGAACTTCAGATGGAGGCAGTCAACAAATATGCAGGATTAGCTTACGAAGTTGCCCCGACGCTGTTTTTTGAGTTTCACGGCTCTGAGAACATCGTCGCAGAGAGTTCTGAGATCGCCGGTAAAATCGCAGCCCTACACGGCAGCGGCGATTTCCGATGGGCAACAGATGGAGCCGAGCGCAAACGCCTTTGGCAAGCGCGATACGATAGTTACTATGCCGCACTCAACCGTCGTCCCGGTTCCGTCGGTTACGTCACCGATGTCTGTGTCCCGATCTCTCGACTCGCGGAGTGTATTGAAAAAACGAAAGCGCGCCTTGCAACATCAGGCCTTACGCCCTCAATCCTCGGACACGTTGGAGACGGCAACTTTCACGTTGTCTTTCCGCTTGAACCTGATAATACGGACGAGTTAGCAGAGGCACAACGACTCAGCCGCGAAATAGTAGACATTGCTTTAGAGATGGATGGCACCTGTACAGGTGAACATGGTGTCGGCCTCGGGAAACGCGGCGCATTAGAGAAGGAACACGGAGAAGCCGTTAACTTGATGCGTGCCATCAAACACGCTTTGGACCCGCAAAACCTAATGAATCCGGGTAAAGTTTTTTTATAGGTGGTTTCAAAATATAGAAACATGCAAAATAGATGGAAAATCCTCATCACCGATTATGTATGGGCCTCTATTGAACCCGAACGGCAAGTCCTTGCCGAAATCGGTGCAGAACTCATCGCCGCAGAAACTGGCGACGCAGCAGAACTTCAAAAACTTGCACCGACAATGGACGGTCTCCTTACCTGCTGGAACCCCGTTCGCGAACCGGTCATCGCCGCTGCTAAGAAGTGCCAAGTGATCGCGCGCTACGGCATCGGACTTGACAATATTGATGTGGAAGCCGCCACTGAGCGAGGAATTATTGTCACCAACGTCCCTGCCTACTGTATCGACGAAGTTTCTGACCACTCCATGGGACTCCTATTAGCGTGCGCAAGGAAAATCCCACGCTTTGATCACGCTGTCAAAAACGGCGTATGGGACCAGAACATTGGTCCGGAGATGAACAGAATTCGAGGCAAAACACTCGGTATCGTCGGGTTCGGACGGATTGGACAGGCGATCATTCCTAAAGCGAAAGCGTTTGGACTTATAATCAACGTCTGTTCTCCACGCACGGCCCCAGAATGCATTCAACAACACGGCGCGCAAAAGGTATCGTTTCAAGAACTCCTTTCAACGTCTGACTTTATTACAATCCACGCGCCGCTGACATCAGAGACACGATATATGTTCAGTTACGCCGAGTTTCGGGCGATGAAACCGACAGCCTACCTAATCAATACGGCGCGTGGGGGCATCGTAGACACGCCTGCACTCACCACTGCACTCCGTAACGCTGAAATCGCTGGTGCGGGGTTGGATGTGCTGGAAACAGAACCGCCTGAAGAAAATGAAGAACTCCTCACGCTGGAGAATGCCATCGTCACACCGCACGCCGCGTTTGTCTCAAAGGACGCAATCCTTGAACTGGAGGTCACCGCTGCCAGATGTGTAGCGCAAGTGCTAACCGGACAACTGCCGGAATCCGTTGTTAATCCATCGGTTTTGGAACAACCGAATCTCCGTGCAAATTTTTAAACTATGGTCTCCTGGGCCGCTTTCCAAATGTAAAGCAAAGGCAAATTATGCTATTTAAGGAAACCTAATTTCATTACAAGCGGGTTTTGGATTAAGCGTCAACATTTACGCAACCCACCGAACCCAGAGGAATACCAAAAAAATGCAACAACTCCCTGACGCGAGAGGACATTTCGGACAATTCGGGGGTAGATACGTCCCCGAAACCCTAATGCCTGCGCTCTTAGAACTTGAAGATGCATACAACCAACTCAAAGATAACTCGGATTTCCAAGAAGAATTTCGATATTACCTCCGCGAATACGTCGGCCGACCAAACCCGCTTTATTACGCCCAACGTTTGACGGAGACACTCGGCGGCGCGAAGATATACCTCAAACGGGAAGACCTGAATCATACAGGCGCGCATAAAATTAACAGCGCCATCGGTCAAATCCTTCTTGCACGATGGATGGGCAAAAAACGTATTATCGCTGAGACCGGCGCAGGACAACACGGGGTCGCGACAGCCACCGTTGCCGCAAAATTCGATATGGAATGCGAAGTCTATATGGGGGAAGAAGATATAGAACGGCAGGCACTTAACGTCTTTCGGATGCAGTTGATGGGAACAAAAGTGGTGCCTGTCAATTCCGGTTCACGTACACTCAAAGACGCTATCAACGCCTGTTTCCGAGACTGGGTCACGAATGTCCGCACGACGTATCTGCTGCTCGGTTCTGTTGTCGGGGCGCATCCGTATCCCATGATCGTCCGAGACTTCCAATCCGTCATCGGTGATGAGGCGAGAGCACAAGTCTTAGAGCAAGAAGGTGCGTTGCCAGACTGCGTCGTCGCCTGTGTCGGCGGCGGCAGCAATTCGCTCGGTATGTTCTACCCATTTTATGCCGATGAATCCGTCCGAATGATCGGCGTAGAAGCCGCCGGCGAAAGCATCCGCAGCGGCCGACACGCCGCACCGCTCACAGCAGGCAGCGTCGGTGTCTTTCACGGTGCCAAGTGCTACCTCTTACAAGAAGACGATGGACAGATAACCCCCGCACACTCCATCTCTGCAGGGTTAGATTATCCGGGGGTCGGACCGGAACACAGTTTTTACCGTGAAACGGGTAGAGCGGAATACGTCCCGATCACCGATACAGAAGCAGTAGAAGGGTTCCAACTGTTATCGGAGACAGAGGGTATCATACCCGCATTAGAATCTGCACACGCCATTGCCTATCTGCGGGAACTCGCACCGAAACTCGGCAAGGACAAAGTCATTGTCGTATGCCTTTCCGGTAGAGGCGATAAAGATGTCTACACCATCGCAAAAGAATTAGGCATCAGCCTCTAATTTTCTATAAATCCATTTGGTGTTTTGTTATTCGCGGAACGCCTGACAGTAGCGTAATAAAAAAATTGCTATTTAGATGCTTATATGGTATAATGGTTTTGTTCAGACTTTGATTCGGAACTATGAAATTTCTCGGATAAAGGAGAACAAACAGTGGGGAACATTAGGAAAATTCAAGCAATCCCTCCATTTTAAGAAAGTTGGGAATTATTGGGCAGCGCGCGTAGGGCAAGATTATAGAGCACTTGCAATTAAAGATGGAAGTGATTTCACTTGGGTTTGGATCGGTAAACCCGACGAATATGAGAGATTGATTAATTCCTAATTTGGTATTAGAAAACAAATTCATCAGCAAATTTTAAGTTGACAAATTGCTTCGGATACCCAATAATAAATAGGGTGGTACCATGACCCGTGAAACCGCAGGCTCTGCCTCGAACCAGTCGCCACAGCAAAAAGTCCGCAAGTTCATCGGTTGGATCCTCCATCGAGACGGTCCCGTTCGGAATTGGCGGTATATCCCGACGCACGTGTTGCTGCGAAAACTACGGTCAGAATCCGCTGAAATGCGCGCTTATGCCGCTGAAGGCTTAGGAGGGATCGGCGATGGGCATGCCGTCGTACCGCTCATCAACGCCCTAACCGATAACAACTCAACCGTCCGCCGTTTCGCCATTTCCTCTCTCGGAAAAATCCGTGACGCACGTGCTGTTGACGTTCTCATCCCATTCTTACAAGATGAAGAAGCAGACATGCGATGCGCCGCCACCGTTGCCCTCGGAGAATTAGGCCTCAGCGAAGACAGGTTTTCAGCACCACCGACGCAGATAATAGATGCACTAATATACAGCATAACAGACAGCGATAGAGGGGTCTGTTCCGCCGCGATTGTCGCTTTAGGCAGAATCGGCAACCGACAAGCCGTCTCTGCTCTCAAAGCACTCGAAGGAACCACTGAAAGCGAATGGATCCGCCGTTATATTAGCGAAGCACTCCATCAAATCGAAGAACAGAACGCCTAAAGGCGTTGATAGGAACCAGAGGGTTGCTGTGCAGTCTGCTTCGATAGACACAATCTGGGTTTGGAGAGTGGTCTAAATTTCCGATGGTAGTACATTTTCACCTTGTTTTTTCTCACTGAGTTTGGTATAATTATTGTTAAATTTACATTCCGCACTGGTTTTGACACATTTTGGTATTTTTACCACACACCGCCATCACCAAAGGAGCTAAATAGTATAAATAAGATTTGGAGATGGAAAATAAACCTCTAACACCAAGAGACGATAAAGTCGTTAACGCGATCGCGAAGGCTCGCGGCACCTCTCCACGGACATTAATTCATGAGTGGGTCAGCGAACACATTGAAGGACTATCAAAACCGGCGGCTGAGGCTTAACAAAGGCATGACAAGGTTAGAACATTTTGAATTGGAACCTTATACGCTTACGCCTCTATACTTTGAAGGACATCACAGATCTCTCTATCTTCAAAAATTATGAACGAAATCCAAAACTTCAAATCCGGGTACGTCAGCATTATCGGAGCACCGAATGTCGGAAAATCGACACTGCTCAATACGATTTTGGGGCAGAAATTAGCCATCGTTACTCCAAAGCCCCAGACAACTCGTAACCAGATTCGTGGAATCCTTACCACCGACACCTATCAAATCATTTTTGTTGATACCCCGGGACTGATGCACCCTAAGTACCGCTTACAAACCGAAATGGTTAAAACTGCCTATAGTGCCTTGGGAGATGCCGATGTCGTGCTTTTTGTGGTTGATGCCACCTGTCCAGGCGCAGAGATTGAGAATACAATTCTCAAACGCCTCAAGCGCATGCAACAGGCAAAAATCCTCGTTCTCAATAAGGTAGATATCGTCGAGAAACCGACCCTACTTCCGATCCTTGAGGCTTACAGCCAAAAATTTGAATTCACGCATATAATCCCGACCTCCGCATTAACAACTGACGGTGTTTCCGTCCTTCTTGAGCAAATCGAAGCCTATCTACCCCCTGGCCCCCGCTATTTCCCAGAGGATCAACTCAGTGACCTCCCCGAACGATTTTTCATCGCTGAAACCGTCCGTGAGAAGATTATGCTCCTGACCCAACGCGAGATTCCCTATGCATCCGCTGTCGTCATTGAAGAATTTGAAAAACGCCAGACAAATAAGTCAGGTGAAATTATCTATATCCGTGCTATCGTCTATGCGGAACGGCAGACGCAGAAGCAAATTATTATCGGTAAAGGTGGGAAATTAATTAAACGGGTCGGCGAACTTGCACGAATTGATATCGAAAAGTTCTTAGATACACGCGTCTTTTTAGAACTCTACGTAACGGTCAAAGCTGACTGGCGCAGAGATGCACGTAAACTCAAAGAGTTAGGCGGTTTTGCAGATATCTAACTGCATCCTGCTGACCGAACCCCAAGGAAAATTAAAAAATGACAGAAGAGGCGATTCACGTACAAGGTGCGCGAGAACACAATTTAAGAAACATTGATATCCGACTTCCAAAAGACAAGCTCATCGTCTTCACCGGTGTTAGCGGTTCGGGGAAATCCTCACTTGCAATTGACACCGTCTATGCTGAAGGGCAGCGGCGATACATTGAATCTCTATCCGCTTATGCACGGCAATTTTTAGGACAACTTGGAAAACCGGACGTAGACGACATCATTGGATTATCCCCTTCTATCGCTATCAATCAGGGATCAACAGGACATAACCCGCGTTCCACGGTCGCTACCGTAACCGAAATCTATGACTATCTGCGTGTGTTTTATGCCCGTGTAGGGCAATTCCATTGTCCTGAATGCGGACATCAAATCGGTTCACAAACCGCGGCAGACATCGTTAAAATGCTCCTTAACTACCCTGAACGCACAAGGCTCATCCTCTTAGCACCGATTGCCAGGGGCACCCGGGGCGCACACCAAAAAGAATTTGAAGATCTGCGAAGCGCAGGTTTTGCGCGGTTACGCGTTGATGGTGAAATACATGAACTTCGTCCGGGTTTCGCACTCAGCCGGAATCAACGCCACGATATTGACCTCGTTATCGACCGGCTCATCATCAAAGACGGCATTGAACCACGCGTTACCCAAGCAGTGGACACAGCACTTGTGCGCGGAGACGGAGTTATGCTCGTCCAAGTTGTTCCCACTGAAGGTGAGGCATCTCCATTCTTGTCAGAAGAAGACGATCTGCTTTTTAGTAAAGACTACACCTGCTCACACTGCCAGATTAGTTTTGTGAAGCCAGAGCCACGTCACTTTTCTTTTAACAACCCTGATGGAATGTGCGAAAACTGCAAAGGTTTAGGTGTACAGATGGGCATCTTACCCAAGTTGATTGTGCCGGATGAAACCCTTTCCATCATGCAAGGTGCTGTCAGCCTATGGGGGCCTCTCAACAAGCAAAACCGCCTCACAGAAAGAGCCATCGCTGAAGCCGTCGGAAAACACCTCGGATTTAACATCAAAACCCCTTGGAACGAGCTCACACAAGAGCAGAAAGACGGTATCCTTTACGGCACTGGGGACGCTGTCCTCACAATTACGACTCCAGGCACAAGCAGACACAAGAGACGCAAACAACGCCGACGACACCGTGTCTATTTTCGCGGTGTCATCCCAGCGGAAGAACAAAAATACTACCTTGAAGATGATAAAGTCGATGAAGACGACTTTCCTGACCACTTCGTCAAAATGCCGTGTAGGGAATGTGATGGCACCCGGCTGAATGCGTGGATAAAGTCCGTAACTATAGGGGATACACCCATAACCGACATTCTCGAAATGTCTATTCAGGATGCGACCGAATTCTTTAATACATTAACCTTGCCAGAACTTGAGGCATTCATCGCCAAAGAACTCCTGAAAGAAATTCGGGGCAGACTCGGTTTCCTTATGGGCGTAGGATTGGGATATCTGACGCTTGCGCGTCCGGCACCGACACTCTCCGGCGGCGAAGCACAACGTATCCGTCTCGCCAGCCAAGTAGGCGCAGGGTTACGAGATGTTACCTATGTCCTGGATGAACCGAGCATCGGGTTACACCCACGCGACCACGCGGGGCTACTCACAACGCTTCTCAACTTGCGGAATCAGGGCAATACTGTTATTGTTGTCGAACACGATGAAGCAACGATGTTAGTCGCCGACTGGATCGTTGACTTCGGTCCCGGTGCAGGTATTAAAGGTGGAAAGATTACAGACATCGGCACTCCAGCACAGTTCATCAAGGAGAGCAACACACTTACGGCGCAATATCTCCGCGGCGACAAGGTGATCATCCAGCCAGAATCTCGCCGACCGGCAACGGACAGATGGATACAGATCCGCAACGCGCGTCAGAACAACCTTAAAGAAATCAGTCCGAAAATACCGATCGGCACTCTCTGCTGCGTGACTGGAGTGAGCGGTTCTGGAAAGAGCTCCTTAATCCACGATATTCTCTACAACGCACTCGCTCGCGACCTCATGAAGGCGAAGACTGTGCCGGGCGACTACGACGACATACGCGGTGTCGTCAAAGACAAAGACGTTCCCATTTCCAATGTCATTGACAAGATCATCAACATCAACATGGCACCCATCGGACGAACCCCGCGTTCCAATGCTGCGACCTACACAAAAGTGTTCGATGCGATTCGATCGCTCTATGCCGGCTTGCCTGACTCGAAGTTACGCGGCTATAAACCTGGACGCTTCAGTTTCAACGTGAGCGGCGGCAGATGTGATGCATGCAATGGCAACGGCGCAAAAAAGGTTGATATGGGACTACTCTCCGATGTCTGGGTAGAATGCGAAGTCTGCGACGGGAAACGCTTCAACGCCGAAACGCTTAGCATAAGATATAAGGGAATAAATATCTCTGAAGTCCTCGAAATGGATATTGATGCCGCACTCGAACATTTCGCCGATATACCGAGAATCGCAAGAGGGCTGCAACTCCTCCACGATGTCGGGCTCGATTATATTAAACTTGGGCAACCTGCACCGACGCTCTCTGGCGGTGAAGCACAACGCATTAAACTTTCAAAAGAACTTTCCAAACGGGGAACCGGTAAAACGCTCTATATCCTTGACGAACCCACAACAGGGCTACACTTTGACGATGTAAATAAACTCTTGACGATTCTTCACAGACTCGTAGATGACGGCAATACCGTTGTTGTCGTTGAGCATAACCTTGAGGTCATCAACTCCGCAGACTACCTGATCGACTTGGGACCAGAAGGCGGTGTCGGAGGCGGTACGATCGTTGCCACAGGCACACCCGAACAAATCGCAGAGACCCCAGAATCTTACACAGGCCAAGCAATCCGTGGCGATTTCGACATCTGGCGGGATGCGAAGCAACGACTCATAAAACCGGAGCTTGCAGATGCGTTCGGACAGGAACAAGAGAGACGCACAGCAATCGCGGTGCAAGGGGCTACGGAGAATAACCTCAAGAATGTTGATATTGACATCCCACATCGTAAAATGACGGCGTTGACAGGTGTCAGCGGTTCAGGAAAAACCTCCCTTGCACTTGATACGATCTACGCCGAAGGGCAGCGACGTTACATCGAGACGCTTAGCACCTATGCCCGGCAGTTTATAGGACAGATGGAAAAACCGAAGGTCTCAAAAATCGAAGGACTTTCACCCGCCATCGCTATTTCGCATGCCAACGCAGGTCAAAATCCACGCTCAACGGTTGCTACAATCACTGAGATACACGATGGACTCCGCACGCTTTATGCCAGATGGGGCAAACCCCACTGTCCGGATTGTCTGGTAGAGGTTCGACCACAGAGCGCAGAGGAAATCACAGAGAAGGTCTTTGAACTGTTCCGGGGCAAACGAATGGATGTCCTAGCACCCCTCACAAACTTTGTGCTACTTCCAGAAACAGGAGAAGAGACAGTCCGAGGTAAAATTATCGACATCGATGCCAGCGAGTCCGCTTACGGATTGAAAGGAAACGATGATTACGCAGATGTCTTCAGTCGATTGCAGAGGGCCGGTTTCGCACGCGTCCAGATTGATGATGAAATTCATCGCCTCGATGAAGTACCAAGACTGAGTAAAACGATTCGACATGAAATTTTTATCGTTGTTGATCGCGTGGAACTTGTTGATGAAGAAAAGAGCCGGTTTACAGAGGCAGTCGAATTGGCACTCGCCCAAAGCGGCGGATTTGTACTTATTCAGGAGACACGTTCCCCGCGTCGCACGTCTACAAGAACGAACCGTTCTAAACAGCAAAAAACGAAAAAAACAGCGCAGGAGACAAACGTTAAAAAATTCTTCAGCGAACACGCCATGTGCGCTTCCTGTGGTAGCAATTTCGGGCAACTCACACCACGGCACTTCTCCTTTAACAACAAGGTTGGTGCTTGCGATGTCTGCGCCGGGCGTGGGTGGAATATACACCCGCCACACGAGCAATGTCGCCACTGCCACGGCACCCGGTTAAAACCGTTTCCAAGCTGCGTGATGTTTGAGGATACAACCATCTCCAATTTGATGGAGTTATCCATCACCGAAATTATTAAATTCTTTAGCACGCGTCTGAAACACATCAAAACGGAAACCGCTAATGATACACAGAGCGGTAAAGACGATCTCGCTGCGGCGAAAGGCGTGTCAACCTCCAGGGCAACGCATCCCGCACTCCATGTTCATACCTCGCCTGAGTTTGAAGCCGAGGTCCTTCGCCAAATTCAGATACGGCTACAATTCTTAGAAGATATTGGTCTCGGTTATCTTGCGTTGGATCGCGGAGCACCGACGCTCTCTGGTGGCGAAATGCGCAGAATACAACTCGCAAGCCAACTCGGCAGTGGTCTTACAGGCGTAACTTATATCCTTGACGAACCGAGTATCGGGTTACATCCACGTGATCAAGAACGCCTCATCTCTGCACTTAAAAAACTCCGGGATATCGGTAATAGTGTTCTTGTCGTTGAACATGATCGAGATACAATATTAGCCGCCGATCATGTCATCGACTTCGGGCCTAATGCAGGTAAAGGCGGGGGTGAGATCATCGCAACCGGTGCCCCTGAAACTTTCATGCACAGGCCGCCTTCTACACAGAAATCACCTGCCAAATCATTGACACAAGCATATCTGTCTAATGAAGTGGGGATCCCTGTTCCCAAAACCCGACGTGAAGGCATAGGCAAACAACTCGCCTTATACGGTGCAAAGACGAACAACCTCAAGGACATAGATGTTAAAATCCCGCTTGGAACTCTTACCTGCGTAACGGGCGTTTCAGGGTGCGGAAAGAGCTCGCTCGTTGAAGGCACCCTAAAACCAGCACTCGAAAGTAGGAATTCTATCAAAGCCGACGATGCCAGAGACCGCCTCTATACACACTTTCTCAATGATAGAGAGCGTGAACCTGTGTATAACGACTATGGAAAACCGGAATATAGAAGTGTCCGTGGCGTTAGTCATATCAAACGTCTTATCAATGTCGACCAGAAGGCGATCGGCGAAACCCCGCGCTCCAATCCGGCGACCTACACCGATCTGTTCACGAAAATCCGAGAACTCTTCGCTGAACAAAACGATGCGAAGACGCGAGGCTTTGGTATCGGTATGTTCAGTTTCAACCTCGCTCATGGACAGTGCCATGTCTGTGAGGGGCACCGTTTCAATAGAGTTGAGATGCACTTCCTACCCGACGTATGGATGCCGTGTGAGGCGTGTAACAGCACCGGTTATAGTGCCGATACGCTTGAAATCCGCTATAACGGCAAAAATATCGCTGAAGTTTTAGATATGACGGTAGATGAGGCACTCGAATTTTTCAAGGGCAACTCGCGTATCTGTCGGACGCTTCGGATGTTAGCAGATGTCGGACTCGGCTACATTCAGCTCGGACAATCCGCACCTACGCTTTCTGGTGGTGAGGCGCAGCGCGTCAAACTTGCGAAAGAATTAGCACGTCGGACAACCGGTTCAACGCTCTATATCATGGATGAACCGACGACCGGGCTCCATTTCGACGACATCCAAAAACTCCTCAAAGTGCTAAACCGACTCGTGGATACTGGCAATACAATTATCGCTGTTGAACACAACATTGACATTATCAAATCTGCCGATTGGATCATCGACTTGGGACCAGAGGGCAGCAAAAACGGCGGAGAAGTCGTTGCAATGGGCACTCCAGAACAGGTCGCATCGGCCCAAGAGTCCCACACCGCACGTTTCTTACGTGAAGTGTTCTAAAAAATCATCTTCGATAAATTGATCGCACTGCTCAAAACAAATTCATACCTCGTCGACAACATGGACAAACTCGCTCGCGCCGCTGTCAGAGACCGCGCATGGAAACGTGATCACAACCTCAGAACACGAGAATTTTCGGTTTAATAATGATTTCGCCTATTTCTGAAGGCGAGTCCCTGATAGTTTCCTAAGTTCTGAAACCTAAAAGGGTATATATCATCACTTATCCGAAAACCCTCTTCGATTTTGCTCATACTCATAAGC
>RKRO01000061.1 GCA_007571355.1 Candidatus Poribacteria bacterium
GGGGGGGAGGGCGACGCTCAGCGGAAATGCGTTGCTTTCAGTCTTTATCAAACTCACGTTATCGTAGATTTTGAAGATATGTATACACTTTTTCTGAGGGGCGAGGAGACCTCGCCCCTACGCGCCCGCTTTTGTGAAAACGGGTGTGTATAAGTCATTATAACGCCAGTTTGAAAAAAATAGGAGCGGGTTCCCGAGCAGACGCAACTTCGCCAAAAAAGCAAGAGATGCCCTGAAATCCAACCCCCCTTGATCCCCCCTTATCAGGGGGGGGAGGGCGACGCTCAGCGGAAATGCGTTGCTTTCAGTCTTTATCAAACTCACGTTATCGTAGATTTTGAAGATATGTATACACTCCCGCTTTTGTGAAAACGGGTGTGTATAGGTCATTATAGATTTTACGATAAATTGTACTGACGATTGGCAACTATTATAAAACTGTAGGGTTTTTCTGCAAAAACCCTACGGATTACGGACAACCATTAAACGAGGAATTTCCCGATGTTTGAAGAGGTATCACCCCAATTTACGTTTGCTGACAAAGAGAAACAGACCTTGGAATTTTGGCGTGAAAACGACATCTTCGAGAAAAGTATGGAGCTCTATAAGGACGCGCCGCCCTTCGTTTTCTTAGAAGGACCGCCGTTCGCCAACGCGCCCCCCGGTGTCCATCACGTTCTTGCCCGGATCATGAAAGATGCTGTCTGCCGCTACAAAACGATGACGGGACACTACGTCCACCGTAAAGCCGGCTGGGACACCCACGGACTCCCGGTCGAATACCAAGTCGAAAAGCAACTCAATATCAGAAATAAGGCGGAATTAGAGGCTTACGGCGTTCAGAATTTTATCGAAAAATGTAAAGAGAATGTGTTCCAATACGAACAGGACTGGCGTGAGATGACAGAGCGCATCGGGTTCTGGGTAAACCTTGACGATGCCTATATCACGTTGTCAAACGACTACATAGAGAGTGTCTGGTGGGTGCTACGACAAGCATGGGATAAGGGTTTGTTATATCAAGGGCACAAGGTACAACCGTATTGCTATCGGTGTGGCACGACTTTAGCAAGCCACGAGGTAGCACTCGGTTACCAAGAGGTCTCCGATCTCTCTATTTTTGTGCGGTTCCGATTGAAAAATCGGGAGAATACGTATCTACTCGTCTGGACGACGACACCGTGGACTTTACCCTCTAACGTCGCCGTTGCTGTCGGCGAGGATTACGATTACGTCGCCGTTAAAGAACCCAACGGGCAGCACCTCATCCTCGCGAAGGAATGTCTACCGAATCTATTTGGAGAGGAACCGCCGAAGATCGTCGAAAACTATAAAGGAACTGATCTCCAAGATTGGGCGTATGAACCGCTTTTTGAGAGCGGCGAACACGCCGAGAAATCGCACTATGTTGTCACCGGGGATTTCGTAACGACGACAGAGGGGAGCGGTTTGGTCCACATTGCACCCGCTTTCGGACAAGACGACTACGACATCGGACAAAAACACAACCTCCCGTTGGTACAATTGGTAGGTGCCGATGGCAGATTTGTACCAGAGGTCGAAGAAGCGTGGGCAGGTGAATACGTTAAAGCGGCTGATCCACAGATCATCGAAAACTTGGACAGCCGCGGCCTGTTGTTCAACGCTACCGAATATACGCACCAATATCCGTTCTGCTGGCGTTGCGATAATCCGCTGCTCTACTATGCACGCGAATCGTGGTTTATTCGAACGACAGCCATCCGTGACCAGATGCACCAGCACAACCAAGAAATCAACTGGTATCCAGAGCATATCAAAGATGGCCGGTTCGGGAATTGGCTGGAAAATAACGTCGACTGGGGCTTGAGTCGTGAACGTTATTGGGGGACACCACTGCCAGTCTGGGTGTGTGCTGATTGCGGAGACCGACACTGTGTCGGTAGTATCGCTGAATTGAAAGCACTCGGCACAGATGTCCCCGACGCTATTGAGTTACACCGGCCGTATGTGGATGACGTTGTCCTCACCTGCCCAAAATGCAGCGGCACGATGCACCGTGTAGAAGACGTGATTGACTGCTGGTTCGACTCCGGCTGCGCACACACGGCACAGTGGCACTACCCTTTTGAAAACGAGGAACTGTTTGAACAGGCGTATCCTGCGGATTTCATCTCCGAAGCGATTGATCAGACACGAGGCTGGTTCTATAGTCTTTTGGCAACCGGTACACTCCTCTACGATAAACCCGCTTACAAAAACTGTCTCTGTCTCGAACTCATCCTCGCCGGCGATGGACAGAAGATGAGCAAAAGTAAAGGGAACACAGTGGATCCGTGGACAATTTTGAATAAGCAGGGTGCAGACGCGCTGCGCTGGTATATGTTCACCGCAACCACACCCTGGACACCACGCGCTTTCAAAATTGATGGCATTGACGAAGCGTTGAAAAAGTTCATGGGAACACTTCACAACGTCTATAGCTTCTTTGTTATGTATGCCAACTTGGAGCAGATCGATATTTTACAAGATGCACCGCCGGTTGCTGAACGTGCGGTTGTAGATAGATGGATCTTGTCTCGCCTCCACACGCTTGTTGATGGAGTGTGCGACGAGATGGAGAATTACCATCTCACGAATGCGCCGCGTGCGATTGAGGCGTTTGTGGACGACCTTAGTAACTGGTACGTCCGCCGAACCCGCGACCGTTTCTGGGGTGCAGAAACGGGCCCCGATAAGCAAGCCGCTTATACCACACTTTATGAAGTGCTTGTAACCGTTGCGAAACTCGCTGCACCGTTCGTCCCGTTTCTCTCAGATGAACTCTATCGGAACTTAGTCGGTTCGCTCAATCCTGAAGCCCCACTGAGCGTTCACCTTGCGGCATATCCGGTAGCAGATACCGCACTCAGAGATGCTCAGTTAGAGACCGACATGGCGTTCATTCGCGATATTATCCGTATGGGACACGCCGCCCGCAACCGTTCGGGTATCAAGACGCGGCAACCGCTTGCAGAAATTACACTCGGTGGGCTCTCTGACGCAGAAAAAGCGACCGTTAACCGCTTGGCGGAACTCGTCCATGATGAACTCAATGTCAAAACCATCGTCTTCACAGATGACCTGAACGCGTTCGCACAGGTTACGCTTAAACCCGACTTCAGAGTCCTGGGCCCCAAATACGGCAAGGGCGTTCAAGCCATCGCCAAGGTGCTTGCTGCTGGAGATGTAGCGGCACTGAAGGCGAAGTTGGAAACCGATGGCAATTTACAAATTGAAGCTGCAGGTGAGACGTATACCCTCGATTCATCAGAAATAGACGTGCAAACGCAGAACCAAGAAGGCTTCTTTGTAGAAGTAGACGCTCGAAAATTCGTCGCACTCTCAACGGAGCTGACGCACGATCTGGTACTTGAAGGCTTGGCGCGTGAGTTCGTCAATAAGATCCAGAATATGCGGAAGGCGGCTGATTTTAACGTCTCTGATCGGATTAAGCTTTCTCTAAATGATGCATCGCCGCTTGCAGACGAAGCGTTCCGCGTGCATCAAGCGTATATCCTCCGAGAGACGCTGACAATCGAAGTCGTAGATACACCGAGTGAAAAAGCGTTCACTGTCGTGCAAAGACTCAACGCTGAAGCGGCAACCTTAAGTGTTGAACAGGTCTAAAGTTTGATAAGTGGTAATTTAACGCCAGTTTGAAAAAAATAGGAGCGGTTTCCAAAGCAGACGCACATTCGCCAAAAAAGCAAGAGATGCCCCGAAAAGCGGTGATTTTTAGAAGGACCCCCCCCCTTGATCCCCCCTTATCAGGGGGGGAGGGCGACGCTCATGCGATTTTTAGAAG
>RKRO01000060.1 GCA_007571355.1 Candidatus Poribacteria bacterium
TCAGCTCAGCTCAGCTCAGCTCAGCCTGTCTGCTGCGCTCTCCTCTCTTCACAAGCGTTAAGTATTGGACTTCACACGGTCGGTTTTATTCCGTAGGCCTTGCGTTCCCGCGTGTTGCCTTCGTCACGGACGAAGTGTTGCGCTGCGGGCTTTTTGTATTGCATCGCCGAACATGTTCTCGCGCGTTGCGACTTTTTTATTTTACAATGGCAGAGATATGCGCTACATTGATTTGCGTATGCTGTCGTCATAACTGCTTTTTATGTTCTGATCAAAACGGAGCCTTGTAATGTTCCGCAAGTTCCTATTGATTTTTGTAGGGTGTGGACTTTTCGCCTTTTCCATCTGTATGGGTATCATTTTCGGGGTCTATCCCGCTGTCCGGGCATCCCGGCTGTCACCTATTGATGCCCTCCGAACAGAGGCATAACGAGCAAACCAACAGACAACGATTTTTTATATACAGAAGGGACCGTTATGAATCATATCCGCTAACCGAACCGCAAGGGAATAAAAAAATGAACTTTTATCAAAAAACCCTTCTATGTGCGATTGTACTCCTTGCCTTTTGGATACGCGTCCAAGGCGCAGATAGACTCCCAGAAGGGCAGTTCACCTCCAACGATGCGTATCTTTTCGCTGCACAGGCACAAGAGATCGCCAAGCAGGGCGTTCTCCCCGCCCGCGATATACGGCGATGGCTGCCACATGGCAGAGATAACGGACAGATATTTCCCCTCTATGCTTATGCACTCGCTTACACCCATAAAGCCATCGGGTGGGTATCTCCGAAACTTGCGGTTTATCATATCCAAGTCTACGCCACTGCTATCTGTTTCACACTCGGGCTCGGTGTGCTGTGTTTCTTCCTCGCCCGCGCCTACGGCGTTGTGTTCGCTGCACTTGTGACGCTTCTGCTGGCAACGTTGCCGGGGAGCATAGAACGCAGTGCTGCGGGGTTCGGCGATAGGGACGCATGGTGTTGGATGCTGGGTATCTTTGCTGTCATTGGCTATCTGTGGAAGGAAGACAGGGAACCAGGACGACGCAGATGGATTGCTACTGGGCTCGCCGGTTTCACTGTCTTTTTGGGCGGGTTGAGTTGGGAAGGATTCGGGTTCTTCGTCCTGATGATTGTTGCACTGGAACTCTATAAGTTCTGCACCACGGATACAGAACAGCATCTTAAAGAATATCTTCTCTATCTGTTGATGTTCGTTCCGTGGCTCTATCTCGTCAGTCCTGCTTACCGAGACGGATACGGTTTTTCAACGCACGTCGCCGCCTTGATGCTACTTCCGCCCTTAACAGTCTTGGTGCTCCGGGGCGCAAGGTATCTGCTTCTCAAATATGTCGAACAACTTCGTCCACACCCCCGAAAACTCGCGTGGGGATTGACATTGCTGAGCATCACAGCGGGAGTCGGTTATATCTTCATGCAAGCCGGCACCTTTGCCGAAACAGCATACCCGTTCCATGAAAGCCAACTGATGCAGAGCATAGGCGAATTGGGCGACCCGAATTTCAGTTATTGGGTAGGGCGATACGGTGCGGTGTGCGTCTTAGGGAGCCTCGGCTTGATCGCTGCCAGTTTTCACTTGTGGAGATGGTGGAGCCTCCCGCTGGTCATTTCGCTTGCGTTGTTTGTCGGTACAACCTTCTTTCGCACACAAGTCAACGGGTGGATAGGTGAGGAGTCATGCAACACGCTTTTTCTCATTTCGTTGGGGGTGACAGTGTTATCTCTTGGCATCGCTTGCCTCAGAAAAGAAAGCGGAGAAAATAAACTCATAACATTGGCGACGCTTGCCTGGTTTCTCTTATGGGTGGGACTCTCGCGCGGCGGTAAACGGCACGACTTCTTTATCGGGCTGCCACTCGCTTACGGCACGGCGTGGCTCCTCTATTTTTCTCCTGTACATCTCATACAACGGCTCAAAGCCGCAAAGATTCTTTATCCATCTGTTTGGGAAAAACGTGCGGCTGCCATCTTTACTGTTATCGTGCTGCTACCTGTTCTTTTCTGGACACCGCTTGGCGGACATGCCACCAAGTCGGTCTACGCTGCTGCCCGCATGCGGCCACCTGTCCCGGGGCAAAACAGCAGTGCAGCCGTGTTTAAATGGATGCACGATACGCTTCCCAGAGAAGCCGTAATCGCAGCCAATTGGGGATACGGCACACAACTCAACGTCCTCGGCGGTGTCAGGACAGTTGTTGATTCCGACCACTTTATCCCGCATTGGATACATCTCTATTACCGACACGTCTTCAGCGTACAAGACACACGCGAGGCACTTGAATTTCTCAAAACGCACAAAGCCACACATCTGATGCTAACAGAGCGAGGTGTCCTATCTCGATCTCTAAACTATTCACGTATGGGCAGCGATGAAAACAGCGATAGGCAGTTTAGCCTCTATCAACTCACCCGGACCGAGACACCCATCGGTACGCCCTACCGGATGCAACCGCGAGGAGCGGGCACGCCGTTAGACGACATTGAGATTGCTCGCTCTTCGCCTGACACAGTATCCATTACCGCACACTTTAAAGACGAAAATGCGGCAGCAGCTACAGAAGAACTCGGGGCCAGTTTGATGAGAGATGTCCGTGTAGAGCGCACCGTCAACACGCCAACCTCTCGAATTTCGGTGGACGTTGGTAAAGGCGGACTCGTTTTAGACTTTGACGCTGAAACCCGCGTGCGCAGAGCCCATTATATCCCACCACTCGGTTGGAACAGTCTCGCTGTCAAGTTGTTCTTGCGCAGTGAACACAGCGATATTTTCGTTCCGGTTTATCCAACAACTGACGAGGCAGCAAAAGACATCAAAGTCTGGGAGATTCGCTATCCGGCGGATATAGAAACGGATGAGAAATACCTTGCAACTGAACCGGAGAAGATAGATGGAAAGTGAGAATCAGGCTGGAAGTTTATTTTCCGCTATTCTTTCGTGACTACCTCAATAGAATTATAAACGCTATCCAGCCGCGAATGCCGTTTACGTTGCAGTGGGATCGCCTCACTGCTTGTATCCCTATTCCGCGCACCGTGCGCGATAACGGGATTGATAGATAAGACAAGTCAAGATTTAGACGCTTGACACATTTCACGTTTTTTAGTATTTTACAAACACCCCTTATGGGGAAAGGAAAAGATGATGATTAATGTTTTTTACCGAAACCGAAACACCATTGGACAGTTCATGGTTGCGTTGATATTCTTGGGGACTTTCGCGTTCCTGTTTACGTATAATGGTTTTGCTGCAAAATCTGAGGCGAAGGGTTGCTGTGGTGGCGGCACGCCAGCGGTGACGACCTTCGCAGCGGACAGCAGCGGGGATTTTGGGAGTGACATCCTGATGGATGCTGAACCCGCTGGTGGATGCTGTGGCGGCGAAGGTAAGGTTATTCTCTCAAGCAGCGGGAATAATGGTGGTGATAAATGTACTTGTCTCAGCGAGTATATGACATCTTGTGGTTCCAGTTGTAATGCGGAAAACAAGTGCTCAAGTGCTGAGGATACTGTTTGTGGAGGGAGTGATTGTTCTCCTATGAAAGCTAAATGTAAATGTGATGGGAAACGGTGTCCAAATGATTCCAGCAGCAGTTGTACTGTGACATGCTCATGATACCGTATGCCGACGTAAGGATTTATGCGCCCCTCTTCAACTGCTGAAAAACAGCATGGATCTCCGGAGGCTCATTCTCCCTTGCAGATGCGCATGTTTGTCTTAGGTCATACTAAAATATGAGGGTTTTCGGCTACGTGATGATATACACTATTTTAGGATTCAGAACGTAGTGGGAAACCCTAATAG
>RKRO01000468.1 GCA_007571355.1 Candidatus Poribacteria bacterium
GCCACTTATTTCCTTTGTGGAGCATCCAAGAAGGCTTCAGATAGAGCTGAGAAGGGGATTTCAGACCATAATGAGGCCATCCTTCTAAATCCAAATGATGTTACCGCTTATTTATTTCGTGGTCTTGTAAGTGGGTCGCTTGGTAAGGTAGAGGAAACAAAGGTAGATTATTACTGAACAACAAGACGACGAAGATCTGAAAGCGGCTGTTGAGGAAATGCTTCAAAGATTTAAAGACCAAGAGTACACTTACGTTATCACGAAACACTATTCCAAGAGTTGAATCCTTCAATGCCACACAATATAAGTCGGCATTTGCAGCACCAATCCGATGAGGCTCCAAACGCATCCGAGCGTGTAATCGCCTAAGATCAACCCTAAAAAGAAAGGCACGGCTTGTCGGTAAAGTTTCACACCGCCAAGTTTTAAGACAATCGCTTTCGCCAGCCAGCTGAGGAAGATCGGAAACCACAACCCACTCATCCCCGTTCCACTGACGAGGACATAGCCGCCCGGATGCAGGGGCCACCAGAGGAACCGGATTTTCATAATCATCAGGAATATCGTGAACAGGAAACTACCACCAATAACACCCAGTTCCGGTACAGCTGTTTCCCGCGGACTGACGAGCCACGTTTGGAGTCGGTTAAAGGTCTCCCACCCCATATAGACGATCCAACCGCGTGCCTTGCTTCCCGCCCCCATATCGTAAAGGACGTGCAGGTAAGCCCAAAACGTTATCAGGATGCCGAATACAATCGCCAAGATCATCCCGATGAGCAGTTGCCGATACCCAATCTGGCTTCGTTCTGCCAAGCGAAACGCCTCTAGCTCACTCGGTGTCGGATGTGCACGGAAACAGCGGACAAACGGATAGAGGAACGTTAACCCCGTAAGATTACCCGCACCGAGTCGGCGTGTTCCGAGTGCAAGCACCATCGTCCGGCCTGGGTCAACGAAGATGAGTTGATGCAGAGGCGGTCCAATCTCAGCACGGATGCGCGTGATCCCGATAATCAACGGGAAATAGAAAAGAAAAAAGAGTCCGATTGCCCAGAAGGTCATCCCCATCTGATAACAGAAAAAGAACAGAAACAGCATCCCAACAGTAAATAACCCTGCTGCAGTCCGATAGCGCATCGGCTCACGGGAATCGTCAGGTGCGGCTTCACCGCGCCGTTGTGCGATGCCGAATACCTTCCGAATGATGCGTCCGTAGTGTTTCCGTCCCATCCATAATGGAATACACCCGAACGCTATCCACGCCCCTGTCTGCTGTTCGAGATGATAGATATTCCGCGCCCCGAACGCATCTGTTACAATCAGTTGGAGTCGAGTGAGAAGCCAGAAGAACCAGCACGAAAACGAGAGGTCCAGAGGTGTGAAAAACATCAATCCGATGCTGAATGGATAGAAGGAGATACGGATCGGGCCCATCGCACTCCACGGCCTTGAACTGAATTGCCCGATTGTTTTGCCTTTGATCGGTAGCGCAGGTATATCAGGGAACAGATAGTTCAAGCCGTTCAATAATTCTGCGCCACCCGCGAGTGCGAATCCGAGCCACATCCACGGGGAAGTAAAGAAACGTTTCGGGTGGCTCGTCAATGCCAACGGGAGTTGGACAATTGGGTAATTCAGTCGTTCGTTTTCGGTCCACTGCTTACGGAGGAAGACCGTTACTGCCAATAACGTCAGCCAGAGCGCGATCACAAAACTGGACCAAGCGAGGACCGGTGGTATCCATGCGTTTAGGGTGGCAGAAGTGTAGAGTGTAGAATCTCCGTTGTAAAACCCATCTAAAATCCGTGGACTTTTGACTGCGATCCACGTCGGGATATGATGTCCGAAAAGTGGTATCCACTCGTTTTCTGGCGATGCGAATTGGAAGGTATGGGCGAGGACAGGGATGAGATACCCCATCATCGTGTGTCCGCTGATCGTCGTGAGCATGACAACCATGACGTAGATGGTTTGCAAATCGGCTTGCGACATCGCCAGCCGCGGCAGGAATCGCTGGAGCAATAGGTTGCCAAGCACGAAGACGAGGAGCGTGAAAACGGCATTGAAAAACAGAGAGGCGATCGTCAACTGCGTGGAGTGCCACACCTCTGTCCCCATCAGGCACCAGTAACTGTTAAAAACAACAAGCACCAACCCAATCAACAGAATATGCGGTTTGACAAGGTTCTGTTTCCGGTTTCCGTTAGTCATTCCCGCTCCTGCTGATATGTTGTAACGCCGCCTGTAACACCGCTGCGTTGCTGTATCTCTTCAGAAGGTCTTGTGCTGGCACATCGCTTGACAATTCCCGACTCTTTTCGCATAACAGTGGCAATGCTCGAACGACGTTGTCCACGATTGTGATGCTCGCCTGCTTCGCGGTGCGCGACATGGGGTTTAGATCGACGGTCACGACATCTTTACCCATCTTTCGGAGTGCTTCACATCGGTCGCCGTCTTCCAATGGGACGAAAACGACATCCGCTTTTAAAATGCCCTCTGGATGCACAAACTTCCGGTTAGAGTCGATATAAGAGAGTTGCGCCTCGGTTGTTGGCATCAGAACACCTGACGCGCCGTGCTTTTGGAGGTGCTCTCGGATTTTCTGTTCCCGGCCCGTTTCCGTGTGAAAAATGTTTACCTCTAAGGGGGCGTTCAGGACCTGCCCCAGTTCGATGAGTCCCTCCGGTGCTAACGCTGCCACATTTCCATTGACGGAGATAATAGGGTGTTCTGCTGATAGCAGCATAACCGCAGCAGCGTGGATCGCCTCCATCGCGAAGGGTTGTGTTGCTTCCCCGACGAGGTAATCAAATGCCTCGCCTCGTCCGTGCGCAATAAGTCCGTGGGTAGAGGTAATCCCTTGTGCCACGCCTGCAACGATTTTATCTCGCAATGTCAATGAGAGATAACGCGGATGTGTTTTGGGAACGTCGCTCAATTGTGAATAGCACCTCAGCATAGGTTTGCGTTTATTATACTCTGTTTTCGGTAAGTTTGCAAGGGGAGAGTGTTACTGTTCGATGGACTTTATAGTAGGTTTTAGAATGAATGAAACATTCTGATCTTTGAGAGAGAGTATATCTGTTGGGAGTCGCGGTTTATCGCGAGTTATATCCATAAAAACGTTGACATTTTTTCATGCACACGGTATAATGAAAGTATCAATACGTGAAAGTGGACTAAAATTGAACTTCTGCTAATGAAGCACTCTAAAATTACCTCAAATATGCAACACACACACCACCCCCTAAATGTTGTACAGACATATAACCATCTCGCGGTGCCTTGTATTGAAGGTCCTCGCTTTGGGACTTTTCCCGCAATGTTTATAGATAGTCCATTTTACCCCCCCCATCACTTATTATCTGTTAAGTAGTATTCACTATCTTTACACTAATCATATTTTTCGCGCTTGCATGCGTTTCAATGCTTGCAGGCGCGTTTTACTGCCGCATTGGCGTTCGCGCAGTGCGGCTTTTTCCACGTGTCTGCTGGTAGTTTCACAGAATGGGTTCAATAAAAAATCGGAACGTCAAGAGAACGGAGGCCTCTATGAAACCTGAAGATAAAGTCGTAGAAGAAGTCGTTGCTTATTTTTCTCAACCGAAATTCTCAGAATTTTCTATTATCAGAGAATGCGAAATTCAGATGGGCACAACCCATCGTGCAGCGGACATAGTGCTTCGTGATAGTGATGGGAAATTTATCGCTATTGCAGAGTGTAAAGCACCGGGCGGTGCAAATTATGGGATTCCTCAATTAAAGGGTTACCTTAGTGCAACCGACACGCCATTTGGTATATTTGCACCCCGAAT
>RKRO01000533.1 GCA_007571355.1 Candidatus Poribacteria bacterium
CTATTATAGCAGCACATACAAAAAAACGAAAGAAATTTAAATGTAGTGGGTGTGTAAAGTTTTTTCTACACACCTTTAGAAAGATCAATACTGGTGCCCTGGTTGGGGAAAAATACGGTTTTTTGGATGGGCTCATGTAAAGACTGTGTGCAAATGAACATGTCAACTGCTTGTGGTGACTGCCTTCGGACGAAATGATCGCACTTACTTTTTATATGAGCGATTCCAACAAGATCAAATATTCGAACGGGATTGGCACCCATCAACATTCACACACGCACCCGTGACAAGGCTTGCGCGTTCGGATGCAAGGAAGACGACTACGTTTGCGATTTCTTCAGGTTTGCCGAACCTACCGAGCGGCATCTCGCTTTCTACAAACGCGTCCATCGCCGCTGGATCCGATGCGATACGGCGTGCCCACCCACCACCGGGAAAGAGGATTGAACCCGGGGCGACACTATTCACGCGAATATTGTCCGGCGCAAACTCCTTCGCCAGCGATTTCGTCATGCTAATCTCGGCGGCTTTCGCAGCGTTATAGGTAATGTGCCCGCCGCCTTCCCTGCCGTAGATAGAGGTTATCATCAGAATCACACCGCCCCCCTGTTTTTTCATTTCAGGGATCGCGAGCCGGTTGACGCGCGCTGCAGAAACCAGATTCAGGTCAAGAATTTCGTGCCACTCGGTATCCGAAATCTCTTCCAGCGGGGTCCATCGGCTGCCCCCGACGTTGTTCACAACAACATCAATCCTGCCGTAAGTCTCCACTGTCTCTGCTATAAATGCTTGGACCTGTTCTGTATCCGTAACATCTGTAAGTTTGGCGAAAACCGCCGCGCCTTTTGCAGTCAGTTCATTTGTCACATTTTCGAGTGTCTCTTGCGTTCTACCACAGATGCTGAGTCGCGCGCGTTCTTCAGCGAATCCGTGTGCGATGGCACGTCCGATACCGCGACTCGCGCCTGTTACGACGACAACTTTATCTTTTAATCCTAAATCCATCAGATTCTATGTCCTTTTTTGGAATGTGAGATTGAAACCAATACGCTAATATTCTATGTTGTCATTATAGCCAAGAACCTTTGAAATGTCAAGAAGATAGTAGGTGTTGTCTGACGATAAAAATACGCTTGACAACCTAACAACGATTGTGGTAAAATATATGTGTTTGAAAAATAAAAAACAAAAAACACAGGAAAAGAACTATGGCATACTATATCACCGAGGAATGTATTGGGTGCATGGCGTGTTTAACGAATTGCCCTGTTGACGCGATTACAGGCGATAGGAACATGCTGCACATTATTGATCCAGATATCTGTATTGATTGCAGTGCGTGCGGGATGGTCTGTCCGGTTGAGGCGATTCGCGACCAATTTGGCGAAGTGTGTAAGTTCATCCGTCGCCCAACACACCGTCCGATCGCCGTTATCTACGAGGAACTCTGCTCTGGATGCGATTTCTGCGTCCATATTTGCCCTTGGGACTGCCTTGAACTCAAGGATCCAGAGACCGGTGAACATGCTGAAAGCTTCTTCGGTATCTGTGAACTGGTCAAACCGAAGGAATGTGTCGGTTGCAAGTTGTGCGAAGAAGTTTGCATTAAAGACGCTATCCGCATTGAGTCACCCGTGCTTGTCGAACTTGCAGAAGCGGCAGAAGCAGCAGATTGACGTTGTGGGAGCGATGCTTCCAATGGCGAAAATACCTCTTTATAAACCGGATCTTGTTATTATTATTTCTGGTCCGTCTGGCTCAGGGAAAAGCACTGTGATAGATGCACTCTGCAAAGCAGATGACACTTTGCGGGAGTCCGTGTCAGTAACAACGCGTAAACCGCGTCCGAATGAAGTTGACGGCGTTGATTACCACTTCCGGTCAAAATCAGAATTTAAGAAACACATTCAACAGGGCAGTTTTCTTGAATGGGCAGAATACGGTGGCAATCTCTACGGGACCCTCAAATCTGAAATAGTCGCTGCCCGCGAAGCAAGAAAAGATGCTATTTTAGAAATCGAAGTCAAAGGTGCTTTGCAGATCAAATCCCAGGACTTGTCACCCGCGCGCAGTCTCTTTATTTTTTTCATACCCCCATCCTTCGCTACCTTGGAGAAACGGCTCCGGCGCAGAAAAACAGAATCGGAAACAGAACGCAACAAACGCCTTGCGATTGCAAAATCCGAAATTCTTGAGATTAAACACTTCAATTACTGGATCAGTAACCCAGAAAACGCACCACAACACGCAGTTCAGCAGATTCAGGCTATTATCACCGCAGAACGTTCTCGCATTGATACACAATTAATAGAGGTAATTACCCCGTTACTCGGTGTTGATACGTCAGATTAAGCTAAATCTCAACGCAAATAAAAAATATGGATTTCAGAGATCGGACGATCATCTTAGGCGTTACAGGCGGCATCGCCATCCACAAATCGCTTGACTTAGCGAGCCAACTTGTCAAGCAAGGAACCTCTGTTCACGTCGTGATGACAGAAAATGCCACTCGGCTTGTCCAACCGCTGCAATTTCAAGTCATCTCACGGAACCCTGTCCTCCTGAACCCATTTGACACGGGAGCAGACTGGAAACCACCGCATATCGATCTCGCCGACCGTGCCGATCTGCTCGCGATTGTCCCGGCGACAGCGAATATTATCGGTAAACTCGCGAACGGCATCGCTGACGACGCGCTCTCGACCGTCGCTGTCTCCGTCCACTGTCCGATACTTCTCGCACCTGCCATGAACGGACACATGTATCAAAACCCCTTCGTTCAACGAAACCTCTCTATGCTGAAAACACACGGTGTGCATTTCATCGAACCTGCAAGCGGTGACCTCGCCTGTGGCTATGAAGGCGTGGGACGTTTGAACACAGTCGAGACGATCCTTGAAGGTGTAGGTAATATCCTAACTTCAACCCCAAGTTTGGAAACACAAGATTTGCAAGGCGTACGCGTTCTCGTCACGGCAGGCGCAACGCGTGAATATATCGATCCGGTCAGATTTATTACCAATCCTTCCAGCGGTAAGATGGGATACGCCATCGCTGAAGCGGCGGCACAACGTGGGGCTGAAGTGCAGTTGGTTAGCGGTACTGCTACCGTCTCCGCACCTATCGGCATCAAGACGCAGCACGTTGAAACGACACTTGAGATGTACGACGCGCTTCTGGAGACATTCAATAAAACGGACGTTGTTATCATGGCAGGCGCGCCCGCCGATTATCGCCCACGCGAATTCACACCGCATAAAATCAAAAAGACTGCTGACACTTTGACGCTCCCCCTCGAAAGAAACCCAGATATCGCGCAGACGCTTGGCGAACGGAAAACGCATCAAACCGTTGTCTGTTTCGCCGCCGAAACGAATGATCTTCTTGAGAACGCAAAACAGAAACTGATACGCAAAAACTGTGATTTGATCGTGGCGAACGACATTCTTGCAGAAGGCGCAGGTTTCCAATCCAACACGAACATCGTCACGCTGCTGGACCGAGACGGCACCTGCGAACAACTGCCCCGTTCCTCAAAACGGGATGTAGCGGATGCCATTCTGACAAAAGTTGTTTCTATACGAAACGGCACGAAATAGACTCTCCAGGAAATCGGGCTTACAAGGTTTCCCTCCGACAAGATGAACCACCAACAAATCCGCGATTTTTTTGCCCTCAACCACACTCGCCCAAAAAAACAGTTAGGACAAAACTTTCTTGTTAATCCAGAAATCCTCAAAATTATCCTCGAAGCTGGGGAACTGACAAACACTGACACGGTCATAGAAATTGGTGCCGGGTTAGGTTGTCTTACTGAGGTGGTGGCGCGGCACGTTAAAAGCGTTATTGCTGTTGAAGTGGACTCGTTACTATATAAGGTTTTGGAAGCGCAATTTTCGACCAACCCACGTGTCCAACTTCTCAACGCGGATATCCTCAAATTAGAACTCAACACACTGTTATCCGACGAAACACCAATAATAGCCCCTACGTTTAAAGTACTCGCAAACTTGCCTTATAGTATCACAACACCGATCTTATGGAAACTCCTTGAACACCACAAGCAGATTCACAGTTGCGTGTTAATGATGCAGAAAGAGGTTGCGGAACGAATTGTGGCAAGACCGGGAGGGAAGGATTACGGCGCATTAACAATCGGCATCACTTATCACGCTGAAGCGGAACTCATCGCCACACTGTCTCCAGAGAATTTCTATCCAGCCCCGAAAGTTGACTCTGCACTTCTGAAACTGACGATGCGCGAAGAGCCGAAGGTCGCTGTTGAAAACGAGGCACTTTTCTTTAGCATCGTACGGACAGCATTTCGGACTCGCCGGAAGATGCTAAAAAATTCTCTGGTTCGGGGGCGGTTCGCGTCAAACGAAGTCTTAGGGACCGTCCTTGAGGAACTCGGTATAGCCCCCCAACGGCGCGCCGAAACATTAGATATTGCGGAATTCGCAGCACTCGCGAACGCCTTGGCTCAACTTTAGGATGCCGGAATCATAAACGGATGTCTAACGCAAAAAGCTGCCAATGGACGATTTTCCAATCCGAGCCTTCACGACGAAACTCAAATTTACAGTGTGCCTTGAGTTCCCTTAAGTCTCGCTCTTCACCTTTTTCGGCGTTTATATCCAACCGAAGCGTTACCGCCATTTTCCGAGCATTTGTCACAACTATCTCTATATCCTTGAAGATGAATTCAAGCGAGACGTACTCTTCGAAGAGTTGCGTCATCGCCGGGACAACATCTTCGTAGTTTTCAGGAATAATGCCTGATGCCACACCGAAAAGCGTCGCAGGGTCATCTGCAGCGACGTAGGTCTCTGAAAAAAGTGTCCGAATCGCTTCAATGTTATCCAGGCTCAGCGATTCGAGGAGGTCACTAAAATGGTCAAAGAATTCTCGAACCTCGACTGCTGGAGCCTTGAGCGGCGTTAAAGCGACCTCTACAACCAAACGCGGCTGACGGAGCGCGAAGGGCTGGTTATAGGGTTTGTAATCAACATCAGCAACAACCAAGGTGTGTGCATCGTTATAAGGGATACCGTGAAAAGCGAAAACACCATCTGCGCCAGTTGTAATGGATAACCCTTGTAGCGTTACAGTCGTTCCGGGAATCGGCTGACCACTTCCAACATCGGTAACAGTACCAGAGACCGTTCCGTATTGAATAACAACCATCTTATCAGGTTCGGGTTCAATTTCTATCGGATCCTCAGCCTCCCCGCATGCGAATAGACACACCATGCACATAACGCAGAAAAGCCAAACGTTTCTTTTGAAGGTCATCATCTGTTGCCAGCCTCCTCACAATCAAAAAACTTCGCAACTGTCTGTGAACTCGGCGGTTTCGTGAACAGTGAAACAACCACCAAGGTAATAGATGAAACAGCGATGAGGACAGCGACAGGCATCACCCCGGTCCCACCGACACTATATCCAGGTGTCTGCCAGTTACTGAAAAAGAAATAGAGCCACAACACAATAACACTGATAATCGCGGCAAATACGCCCGATTTTGTGCTCCGCCGCCAGAACAACGCCGCGACGACAATTGGAAAGAGCCCCGAAAAGCCAGTAAAGGACCAGATCGCCAGCCTAAAAATGCTCGGTGTCGCGATAAGCGAGATAAGATAAGTGATACAAAGCACACCGCTTACAAATAGCCGTCCCACCCACACCCGATGTTTCTCAGAAAATACACCTTGACGATAATGCCCAATAATATCGTGTGTGAACATGCTGCCAATAGCGAGCGATTGTGAATCAAGCGATGACATAATCGCAGCAAAAACACCCGCTCCTAAGAACCCAGCCAAGACACCAGGGGCGTGCATACCGATCATCTGAATCAGCACATTATTTGCCTGCGATCCCTGTAAACCCGGGACATCTACATTCCCCAATATGCCGAGCAGCACGCTCGGAATCCACACGACTGCAATACATAACGGATATAGGATAATCGCATAACGGAAGGAACCGACATCCCTCGCTGTCAGAAAATGTGAAAAGATATGCGGAAACATACCAACACAGAGCGGAACACAGAGATAGGTCAATAATTCCAACGGTTTAATATGTTCGGCTTGCATCAGTAAACCTGGGTCAACTTTAGAGATCGCATAAGACAACCCGCCCATCCGATGCGTGATCACAAAGAATGTGATACCACCGAGCGTCATAAAAACGAGCGTTTGGAACGTGTTCACCCATGCGGTGCCACGCATACCACTGTAAGTAACGTAACTGAGAACAACCGCACATATCAGTAACCCTCCTATCCACTGTGGAATTTTGCCATCCGTGAGTGTCGCCAATGTGCCACCACCGCCCATGACACCAATCAGCAGATACGGTATGAGGAGCAGCACAAAGATAATAAATAAAAGGAGTCCTAAACCGTCGGATTCCCACCGGTCGCGGAAGTATTGTACCTGTGTTACATAGCCGAACCGTTTTCCGAGTCGCCAGAGACGCGTCCCGATGAAGAGAAACACACACGGCACAACGATGGCGGAAGAAGATGCCATCAACGCGAAAACACCGATGCCCCGGTGATAGGCTTCGCCAGAGGCTCCCAGAATCGAGAAGGCGGTCATGTTCGTACCGAAGAGCGTCATCAAGAGGATAAACCAGTTGATTGTCCGACTCGCGACGAAGTAATCTTCGCCGGTGTTCCGGAAAAATTTATGACTCAAAACACCGAGCATCAGGACGACAGCAAGATAGATAAAAACGATAGCAAGACTCATTGCTCACCCCAATCCCCGCGCGCTTTGACGAAGGCAGCCATCAGTAACGTGGCGACAATGCAGAACCCGATATGATAGAGCAGCCCGATCGGTAACCCTAAAACAATCTCTGGTGTCTCCCAGAACCAGAAATCGTTGTGAAGCAGAAATAGCAGCACGAGCAGGCCGTATAACAACCATTTCAGTCGATTTTTCATGACGCGTCTCCTTTTTCCCGCCAATTATAATAAAAAATAAGAATACTTGCAAGTATGGCGATTCCGTGAACCCATACGAACTGCATAACGGTCGGTGCGAAGAAGAGAACAAGCACAGCGGCAAATAATAGACTGCGCGCCCATAACGATAACTTCTTAAAGATATAACCTGCGATAGCCGCTGCTAAGATAAACGTCCCGACCAGCGTCAATGAGAAATTTCCGACAACTGTCCACACCGCCGGGGTGCTACCGTCAGTGCTCAACCAGAGCAGGGCCGGACGCAAGACAAAGGCATAAGGTAAAGCGAAACCGACGAGTGCAAACCTGAACGCGGCGAAACCCGTCTTCATTATTCCGGAACCTGCAATAGCCGCTGCAGCATAAGCTGCCAACGCAACAGGAGGTGTCACCATCGACATCATCCCAAAATAGAAGATGAAGAAGTGCGCCGCAAGCGGAACAACTCCCAAGTCGAGGAGCACGGGACCCACCAAGATCGCCATCAGCAAATAACAGACCGATGAAGGCAGCCCCATCCCCAGAATGATCATTGAAATCATGAGAAAAAAGAGTGCCAATATGAGGTTCGTCGCCGCGAGCGGTAAAAGCGTTGACGGTAATTTGCTACCGACACCCGTTAACGTCACCACGCCGAGAATAATGCCAACGCACGCCGCAGCTGCAATGAGCGAAACACCGCTCTGCGCGGCACGCCGACAAGGTGTTATCAAAAAATCGGCACCTTTTCGCACATCCGAAATATCAGATGAGATCTCTGGTGTTGCCTGCTGTTTACCGATTTTCTGAATGAAAAAGTTCAACAGGCTTATGACAACAATAACCAGTAGACTCCAACTCACTGCCCGGAACGCCGTAGCACCGAGCAGTAGGAACACGATCAGCGTAACAAACGCAGCGAAAAAGATGCCACCTTGCACAGTCAACAGTTTGTCTGCTTTTCCTTTCTGCGCATCGGGACTCACTGCTTCAGAACTGTGAGCGCGCCTATCCTTTGCAGCATTCGCAGCAAAGTGTACCATACACAGCATACCGGTGTAATAAAGGATTGCGGGGAGCAGGGCTGCCCTAATGATCTCCAGATAGGTAACGGAGGGTTCCACGATTTCGAGCATCATATAAGCAGCGGCACCCATGATAGGTGGCATGAGCGCGCCGCCAGAACTCGCTGCGGCTTCTATTCCGCCTGCTATCGCTGGTTGGAATCCAGCGCGTTGCATCAACGGAATCGTAAATGTACCGGTCGTCGCGGTGTTCGCCACAGCGGAACCCGACAACGACCCCATCATGCCGCTGCTCAGCACAGCGACCTTCGCAGGCGCGCCGGCACTCGAACCGAAGACACGCCTCGCCAAATTCAGTACATAACCGGTCGCACCTGTCCGCTCCAACAACGTGCCGAATAGGACAAAGAGAAACACATACGTGAACATCACGCGAAGCGCGACACCGAAGGTACCTTGACTGTGTAGGAACGTCTGACTGACAATACGTTGGAGAGAATAACCGCGATGTGGAAACAACCAATCCGGCATGAATTGCCCAAAACTGGCATAGAGAAGAAATAGGAAAGAGAGCAGCGGGAGCGCGATCCCGATAGAACGGCGCGTCGCTTCCAAAACTAAGACGAGTCCAATGCCCCCAACAAGGTAATCCAGCGATAATTCCGCCCCAGCCCGATCGCCGAGAGACTTACCGTCTAACCAGAAACCTTGAAAAACCGGCTCTGTTTGCACCACAACATAACCGAAACAAAAGATAACGCTACCCATCAACACAACATCGAAGACTTGAAAAATAGGATTTTCCTGAAAACGCGGATGAATAGGGTATCTCAAAAATACCACTATTAACCCCAACATCGCGAAGAGTGCTAATTCTGATTGGGGTGCAAGCTGCGGATAGTTGACCTCGGCTAAGATAAAGAGGCACAACACCACCGAAACGACAAGAAAGATGTTATCCTTTAACTTTTGGATCAATGAATTAACCAATTCTGCTTTTTGTAAGGGTTGGGCTATCCAATCCCTACAGGTTTGAACCTCCACCTGTTTTCAAGGCGAGTAACGGGATACCCCAAATTTCTTTAATAGGACTTCCCCAGGCTTTGCTTCTGTAGCACAACCTGCTAGGGTGTGTCAGGGAATCTTGTCTGTTTTTTATCGTAAAGCCCGTAATTATTGAAACACATCACATAGAAACGAGGTACCTCTTTTCCCCCCTGCTTGCGGGGGGAGGTAGGGGGGGGTATCTTCCTAAAAGTGTGCATTTATTTTTCGGTGTTACGATATCAGTCCGCCCGCTCAGAGAGCATGGGCGTGTCAAAATTGCATGAGTCTTGTTTAAGTTTAGCAGGAATTGAGGGGCAAATCAAGAGAAAAGGGGATTTACGCCGAACCGTTCTTATTAGCGTCAATCTGCGCTGTGGTGCTGAGGCTCGCCCTTAAAGACAGCGTAAAGATACCAGAACGCAGGCACCAACAGCACACTGCCTACACCTAATACAATCAGTACCGGACGTAGGACAGCATCTGGCGCGGCTGTGTTGGAAAAGGTTAAATCTGGTGCGACAAGATACGGATACTGCGCCAATCCCCAACCGAAGACAATCAGTGTAACCTGTATCGGGACGAGGATGCGTGCAAGTCGAAATTGACGGTTCCAAATCGTCCAGATCGCCCACAACGCCACCGCACCTGTCAAAATTTGAAACGGGATTGACCAAGGGGCATTACCGAGTCCACGCCGAATTGTCGGAGCACCCTCAGCAGATAAAACAAAACTCAACCCCGCCATCGCGCCGACACTCACCGCAGCAATGAGAGCACGTCGCCGAAAATCCTCCTGCAACGCGGTGTCATCTGTCTCCAACGTGAGATATACCGCCGCAAGCAACGCGCAAAGCGTCAAGGTGAAAAAACCGATCGCAAACGGAAACGGCGCAAACCACGCTGAAATGAAGTCGGTGTCTACCTGTCCGCTTTCTATATCAACATGAATCGTGCCAGAGGCAACCGCACCCAATGTAATCCCCAACATAATAGGTGTGATAGCACTTGCCACGGCGAACACTCGGCTCCAACGGCGGTGGGTCGTATCCGATTGGACATCGTAAGTCCGAAACACAAACGCTGATCCGCGCAATACAATTCCGATAAGCATCAGCGTCAGCGGAATATGTAAAGCCGTGCTAATCGCTGCGAAGGCAATAGGAAAGGCCACAAAAAGCAACACAATAATCACAATTAACCAGACATGATTCGCTTCCCAGATAGGAGCAATAGCATGTGTGATAAGCGAACGTTGGGCTTTCGCGCGCCGACCGGTCGCGAACAGATCCCAGATACCGCCACCGAAATCCGCACCACCGGTCAACACATAGATAATCAAGGAGATAAGCATTACACCCGCAACGCAGAGCTCAAGGGGCAACATCAGGTTTCTCCATTAATTTGCATCATACAAGCGCGGACTCTGGAAAATATGGCGGCGCATGAGGACGACAACAATAATTGATAGAAAAATGTAAAGCACTGTAAAACTCATGAAAGGAACAACGAGGTTCGGCATCGGAGTCACCGCATCTGCCGTGCGCATGATATTGTAGATAACCCACGGCTGCCGACCGACCTCCGTAACCGTCCAACCCGCTTCAATCGCAATAAATCCAAGTGGCGTACAGAACGTAACAAACCGCAGGTACCAGGCTTGGGTCGGCAGCCCCTTGCGTTTCCACGCAAGCCAACCCCCAAGGAGCCCAGCGACAATTAGCACAATCCCACAAGCAACCATAATCTGAAACGCGAAATGCACAATTGTCACCGGTGGACGATTTTCACGCGGCACTTCCTTGAGCCCCATGATCTCTGCATTGAAATCGAAATGCGCGAGGAAACTGAGTGCCTTCGGAATCTCAAGGGCATATCGTGTTTCTTCGGCATCCTCGTCAGGGATACCCCCGATACGTAAAGGCGCACCGCGCGCTGTTTCCCACTGTGCTTCCATCGCCGCAAGTTTGATAGGTTGGTACTTCGCGACACGCTTCGCACTGATGTCCCCTGAAATGGGTTGGAGGACCGCGAACACGGCACCGACACTCAAAGCAATCGCAAATGCCCGACGGTGGAACAGGTTATCCGGGTCGCGTCTGAGCAGATAGGCGTGGATGCCAGCAACCGCAAACCCGACTGCAAGGAACGCAGCAATCGTCATGTGAAGTGCTTGACTGAAGGCGGAAGGATTCAACATCGCTGCAATCGGATCAACGTCTGTCACCTTGCCATCTATGATGGAGAACCCGGTCGGCGTGTTCATCCATGCGTTGGCAGTAACGACAAAGATACCGGAAAAGGTGCCACCGAGCAGCACCATCATACCCGCGAACCAGTGTGCATGTTTCGGGATACGATCCCAACCATAGAGGTAAAGCCCTAAGAAAATCGCCTCAATGAAGAATGCAAGACCTTCCAACGAAAACGGCATCCCGATAATCGGACCGGCGTAAGCCATGAAATTGGGCCACAACAAGCCGAGTTCAAAAGACAGAACAGTACCAGAAACCGCCCCGACAGCGAACATGATCGCCGTGCCTTTTGCCCACTGTTTCGCCAACGTGAGGTAAACCTCTTCCCGCGTCTTGAGCCACAACCCTTCGGCAATTACCATTAACAACGGCATCGCTATGCCGACGGCTGCAAAGATAATGTGAAATGCCAGTGACATCGCCATCTGTGCACGTGCTGCCAATAAATCCGACATGAAAATGCCCCCTTCATGCACCAACTGCACATCAGTGAGCGTCACAGGCACCCACCCGACTCGTTAACGGCAAAGATGCATCACGCAACCCACGGTTCAAGCCCGAGGAGTTTCTTGCCTAAAGGTGTCAACTCGGCCGTCTTACCGTGGTAATGCTCCTTCTCTTTCGCCTCTTTTCCGAGCCCTGTTAACCGTTCGCGCCACCCGTTAACACGGCCCTCGCTTGTTGCTTTACCGCCATCTGGTGCCGGTGACATCGTAATGTACTGCGCCATCCGTGGACGTTCCGCGGAATTTGGGCTGCTGCCGTGCGGTAATGCGCTATGCCAGATCACAAGATCACCCGCTTTCCCCGCAACCGGCACCGCCTCGGCTTGGTATTCTCGGACCACGTGCCGCGGGTTCGCATCGTCAGGAAGGTCGTTCAACCACGATTCCAACTTCCGATGAAAACCCGGAATACAGGTAAACGCGCCTTGATTGCCCGGCGTATCCGCTAAATAAAGCACACCTTGCACTTTTAAACGGACCGGCATACTGTCCAACGACATATCCCAATGCAGGTAAGGACCGGTAAATTTCCAATCCGGACGCTCAGGCGGATTCATGCTCGCGCGATCGAAACTGACCCAGAGTTTATCGTTTCCCCAAATCTCTGTGAACGCCTGATGAACGCGAGGGTATTGGCGGTTATCCCATAACGCTTGATGCTGATAAATTTCCACCATGATGCTCCGGCGCGGTGGGTCAGGATACCAACTCTCCGGATCATCACCATCCATTTCAAGAAAATCCCAGACAGCTTGCTCGGCAGCGCGACAATTTTCAAGCGGCACCGCTTCTGGTACAACAACATAACCGTGCTCTTCCCAAAATTCTAAGGCTTCTGCATCAAAAACTGGCATGAGTCTCTCCTTTTCAGTTTCGACATGACACGAAACAGACAAAAACTATCCAAACGATTGTAACCTTAAGAATACCACAAAATACGGAGACAATTCAAATTTTTAAACCAAATACATCCAGAAACATTTATCGCAAACGCTACAACAAAATTTTTCCTTGACAATCCTCACAAAATTGTAGTATAATCTTATAAACGAAATATCTGTTCGTAGGAGGGCTATTCATCGCCCATCGAAAAAGCGAGGGGTTTCGGATACTCGTAGGTCGGGTTTCGCTGTGCTCTACCCATAGGTGTCAATTTAGTAAAAAGCGCTGCGTTTTTCCAAAAAAAAAGTGATAAGTTGGAAATACCTCTTGTATAA
>RKRO01000461.1 GCA_007571355.1 Candidatus Poribacteria bacterium
TTATAATGGATTCCACTATCTTTTGCATTTCGGTCATAGGCATTGCACCGAAGAGGAGAAAGTGGAGTTTCTCACCTGACCATCTGAAGGCATCCGTCGATCCGAATCGGTGTTTGTAGACAGTCGTCCCACCGAGTTGAATAGGGACCTCTTCTCTACGTCCCCGCGGCGGTTTACCTGTTATTTCAATCAGTGTAAAATTTACCAATCCATCTGTATATTCAAGAAGAATTGAATTGCGTTCTTTTAAACTGCGAACCCCCTGTAACTGGAATCCGGGTGGTACATATTCAGGTTGGACAGGTTTGATCTTGAGAATTTTCTCAGCCTCAGTAAGCGAGCTCGGTTGACTGCGCCGCTGTTCCTGTCTAATATCTTTTTTAATGGCTTTCCACTTGGCATTGACAGCTTTTGCGTTAAAACTGATTCGATTATAGACAAATATCTGCCGTAGCACTCCATCAGCATCGTAATCTTCTACTCGCAGGATAACCCCATTCTCTCGAGCGAAGAAGATGTGTTTTGTGGGTCTACCAGCAAACTTGGGGCTAATGATTAAAAGATCTGTTTCATGATTCGCTATTCTTTCGTCTGACAGTTGATGAGCTAAGTTATAATTTTCACCGATCAGTTTAATTGCATCCTCAGAGAATAAGATTCTTACCTCGCGCCATTTGCTCTGTTCTCTCCAACGGTTATTTCTATCGTTCTCTCCACGCCCTCTTCGCCTGCTGTTTTTTGGGTGTTCGTCTCTGCTGCGCTGGTCCGCGACCGGTTTACGTTCACCGACGACAGATAGAACTCTCCTGTAAGAAGCAGCTCCCGGTATGTGAATGACGTGCTCTTCAAAAGTTCTTGTGCCTCTTGGCGAACTGGATGTTCTTAAACTGGCACCGATGTAGTGGACGGTACGTTCCGCTTCAACGATACGTTCAAGAACAGTGGTATCAGCGAAAAGGACGTGGGGTACCCACAGGAAGGCACCTAAAACTGTGAACCAAAACGGAATGCTTTTAAATAGCAAATCCGTATGGGGCATTAGATCTTTATGTACTCGCATAGGTTTATCTATCAGTTGCCTGTTGGGATGTTCAAGGTTCCACATCTTCCAAGTAAAGATCGAGAAATAATTCTTCAGTATCGTCGATAGGTTCTATAAACGAGGATTCTTCATCGAATGATCTGCCGACGTTTGACTTCAATGGGTTATCCGTTAGTTGTTCTGTATGGAGGCCGAAATAGAAGTCGAACGTCTCATCGTATTGTGACGTATTCGGCTGGAAGTAGAGCGCGCCCAAAATCAACGCGAGCGTCAAGACAGCCGTAATCCGTGCCGTTACAGGACGGAAGAACCAACGCCCTAAATCTGGCAGCCATTTTCCAATATCTGGTAACCACGGTGTGTGTGCAGGTTCTTGTGCGCGTACCTCGGTTGCTTGCCGGTGTATTGTTGCCATTACAGCATCTTGCATAGATGCTGACACTGGATGCTTAAGTTCTCTGATGCGCTCGCGATTTTCTTCGAACGTTAACAGCATTCCCGAACACTCACTGCAGGTGCGCAGATGTGCTTCAATCCGCTGATGCTCAGCGGCGGCTAATTCGTTATCTAAATAGGCTGATAATTCATCTTGAAACTGCATGTGGATCTTTGCCATCACCGCGTTTTTAAGTGTTGATGGTACCGGATGCAAGAGGTCCGCAACCCTCTGACGGTTCTGCTGGAACGCCGATAGCATATCCGAACAGGCTTCACAGGAACGTAAATGTGCTTCAACCTGTTTGTGTCTGCTCGGGCTTAATTCATTATCGATGTAAGCCGATAGTTCGTTTTGAATGCATTTGCGGTTCATATCTTTAATCGATATGAGCGGTAAAACGTGTTACCACTCAACTCGCTCCAGTTCTTTTTTTAACGCTTTCCGTGCTTCATGTAAACGGGATTTGACCCGACCCAGTGTACATCCCAGAATTTCTGCTATTTCTTCATAAGTCATATCTTGCAGTTCTCTCAGCACCAGAATCTCTCTATAACTAGGTTTGAGTTTCGCGAGAGCAGCATGGACGATTTCTTTTTCTTCAGTACGCAATGCTTCGTCTTCAGGGGTTACGGTGTCAAGCGGTACCCACGGTTGAGAATCGTCGATTTCTGTTGGGTCCGTTTTTCTACGTTGGTACTGATCAATATGGTTAAGGCATTTGTTCCTGACAATGCGGTAGAGCCATGTAGAGAATCGAGAACGAAACTGAAAATTCCCGATGTTTTCCCATGCAGAGAGGAACGCGTCTTGCGCGACATCTTCGGCATCTTGATGATGACCGAGTATGCCATAGGCGATGTTGTAAACCCAATGTTGGTACTGAACAATAAGGGTTCCCATCGCATCAGCATCACCTTTTTGACAACGCAAAACGATCTCACGTTCCTGCGCGACATCCAATTTTTCTGTGTTGCCGATCTCTGAATAGGTTTCCATAATAACTGTATCAGTTGCCACGGACATATTTTACTCTCCAAACTGCGTGGATAAATGGAATGCTCTTCAATTCAGAGCCATTCAATTCGCGAAGTACCGTGATGTTGAGAGTGTTGTGAATACAAGCAAGATACCGATTCACAACATACAGATGAAAACCAAATGATTTTCTTACCCCATTAGACATGCGAAAAAATAAAAGGTTCGTTTTGTTTTATTTCAGCATGTTTTCTTTACCCGGCGTGGTTTGAAGCGGTTTGAGTGTGCCACTCCCATTCGGCCATCTGCCGAAGGCAACATCCTTCTCTTGTTTATCAAATGCCACCTGATCAAGCACCTGATTGCCGCGCGTGTCAGCATCAACAAGCAGCACAGTTTCACCGTTGCGAGACAGTTTAAAGTTGGCGTGAATTCCTGATTCGGCATTACCGTCTTCATCTAACCACACGAGGAGGTAACCGTACGCAGGGATTGTAGTGTTCTCAGGGAATGCCCATTTTTTGAGGTTGTCAACTTTGTCTGTCAAGTACATACCGGTGAGATTTACTGTTTTGTCGGTGAGATTGTGCAGTTCAAGCCAATCTTCGTATTGTCCCTGTGGGTCGGTAATGCTCTTGGTATTGGATGCCATCAGTTCATTGATCACAATAGAGCTCGCTTTGACAACAGGGACGTTGACTTGGTATTGCGCGGCTCCCTGCTCCGCGCGTGCCGGCGAAAAGGTCGTTGTGCCGTGTGTCTCCACCGCATTCGCTTCAACATAATAGTAAACAGTGGTACCTGCTGGGAAAGCTGGAATGCTCCCAACAAAGTTCTCCCCTTCTTTTGTCATCGTGATCTGTTTAAAAACGGTGTGCCGGTCAGGACTATAATACAACGAAACCGAATCAGGTGCACCAATGGCGTTGTTACTGATTTGCGCAGGTTGCGTTAAGACAGAAACCACGGTCGGTTGATTGGCTACTGCAGGTCTGATGTCAACAGTCGTAATTTGGGGGACCGGTTTGTTAAGTTCAGGATGATTTTGCAGATACTCACGTCTTTGTGTCACGAAACGCTTAAGGTCTTCCGGTACTTTGGTTGTAAAATCTTGATAACTATAGAGTTTTTTATCATCTTGCTGCACTTCTGGGTCAATAAGTGTTTGGTATTCCTTGATAATCGGTTCCAATACTTCCCAATTAAGCCATTCATCAACGACAGTGTGGACGTGTGCAAGGTAACGGGCGCGCCACTCCGGGTTTGAAAGCAAGCGATAAATAAGCGGACGCGCTGCATTGTTTTCATGCGCCACAGGGGATACCATTCCATTTTCTAAATTCCCCCACGACCAACCGC
>RKRO01000058.1 GCA_007571355.1 Candidatus Poribacteria bacterium
GGGGTAGGGGGTAAGCGTCCGCCTCCCCCCTGATAAGGGGGGATCAAGGGGGGTGTCCTTTAAAAATCGCCACTTTTCGGGGAATCTCTTGCTTTTTTGGGAAATTTGCGCCTGCTTCGGAAACCGCTCATATTTTTCCCAACTGACGTTACGATAATAGCAAAAATTTGAATTTTCATCAAAAAATTGGGACACCATCAAAACATACCGAGTTCACCTCTTGAGCCCATACCCTTCGACGTGTTTAGAGCTGCTCTTCTATCCAATCGTCTCCGTGTGCGGGATTGTAGATAAGACCCTTTTTCATATCAACGCAGAGGTCCAGTTCTTCTAAGACCATGTGTCCTATGAGCACGGGTGCACCTTCAGGGAGATCGGTTACGCGGATGGTGCTGCTTCGATCCAAGAGTGTGTATTCAACCTCAGAATAGACGGTGCGCTCCACGATGCCAGCAGCGGTCCGCGCAGGCCTTTTACCAACAGGTGTCAGACCGAGCCGTTCAATGAGCGGTGTCGGCAAGCAAAGACGTGTTGCCCCCGTATCAACGAGCGCATCCGAAACAGTGAGTTGCCGCACATCTTCGGGTTTCCGCACACCTAATTCTACAGCCTGTAAATCTTGTAGGTTTATGAGTTTGATCTCAGTTGTATGTCGCATTGTACTCGGTATCCTTTCGTTAAACGTTAGGTACGATAATCCGCATTGATTCGGATATAATCGTAGGAGTAATCACATGTCCACATCGTTATTTCAGCGTCCCCTGCACAAAGATCGATGGTAATTAAGACCGAATCTTGCTCGAATAAAGCAGTCGCTCTCTTTTCAGCATAACCAGCGTCCATCCCATCTTTAACGAGTTGATAATCCGCAAGATAGACATTCACTTGATACGGGTCGAATTCTGCCTCGGATTTACCGATTGCCATCATGATGCGCCCCCAATTGGCATCATTGCCAAAAATAGCAGTCTTGACAAGCGGTGATTCCGCAACGGCACGCGCAGCCTTCTCAGCATCGCCCCGACTTTTCGCGCGGATGACCCGTACTTCGACACGTTTCGTTGCACCTTCACCGTCGCGGGCGAGCATCTTCACCAATTCGGTGCAGACAAACTGAAGCCCTTCACAAAACGCTTCGTAATTTGCCCCTGCTGCTGCAACAATGTCTACGTTAGGCGCGCGTCCTGTTGCAAGGAGGATCACGGTGTCATTCGTGCTGCAATCTGTGTCAATCGTCAAAAGGTTGTAAGTATCGTCCACAACTCGATTTAAAGCCGTTTGAAGTGTCTGAGGGTTAATCCGTGCATCTGTTGTCAGGTAAGAGAGCATTGTCGCCATATTCGGTGCGCCCATACCAGAGCCTTTCGCAATCCCGCCGATCCTCACGGAAGCACCGTCAATCTCAATCTCTACGGCAACAGATTTCGGATGCGTATCGGTCGTCATAATCGCTGCCGCGGCATCGCCACCGCCTTCGGTACTGAGCGCATTCGCAGCGATCTGAATACCGCTTTCGACTGTATCCATCGGCAACTGCTGTCCGATAACCCCCGTAGAAGAGACACAGACGAGGTCGGCATCTATACCGAGTTGTTCTGCAGTTGCGGCAGCCATCCGTCGTGCATTCGCCATGCCGACCTCACCGGTACAGGCGTTAGCGTTCCCGCTATTGACAATAACGGCTTGCGCTCGCCCGTCCTTAAGATGCTCGCGACAGAGGATAACAGGCGCGGCAGTAACGCTATTTTTCGTAAAGACTCCAGCACCAGCCGCTGGCGTATCCGTAACGATAAGTGCTATATCTTTAGCATCCGCGGCTTTAATACCGGCATGAACCCCCGCTGCTCGGACACCCGAAACAGCGGTAATCCCGCCTTCTATCTGTTTCATGAAACGCTCCTCTACAATTTAACTTAAGCAAGTTTTAATATTATAACGTGAGTTTGATAAAGACCTAAAGCAGCCGCTTTCCTGCTGAGCGTCGCCCTCCCCCCCCTGATAAGGGGGGATCAAGGGGGGTGTCCTTTAAAAATCGCCACTTTTCGGGAATCTACTGTTTTTTGGCGAATGTGCGTCTGTTGGGGAAACCGCTCATATTTTTTTAACTGGCGTTAAATCTAGTAAGGATTGAAACACACCCCATCGAAGCGATGCCCATCTGATTCCCCCCTGCTTGCGGGGGGATTAGGGGGGGTATCCTCGTCCAAGTGTGCATTGATTTTCGGATATTACGATAAAAACTGTCCAAAGGGTCGTATGGATAAAGTATACACCATTTATGTGGAGGTGTCAACGAAAATTTCTTCAACTGTCTACAGCCCCTCCCTCAATTGAGCCGCAAGGTAAAATTAAAAAGCATAGAAAACGGAAATATGCTATACTTTATTCACAAATACCCGAAAAACGAGGCGAAAAAATGCACACCATTTTAGAACGCTACCAAAAGACCTTCGCAAAAGACAGAGAAATGTCAGATGTCGCAAATCAACTGTTCCCCGACGGCGTAACACACGATGGACGATACATGTCCCCTTTCCCAATCTATATCACCCATGCACAAGGCTCAAAAAAATGGGGACTTGACGATAAAGCATTCATCGACTACTGGGCAGGGCACGGCGCACTCCTCCTCGGACATAACCCCCCAGCAATCGTAGAAGCGGTAACGACGCAGATGCACCGAGGCACACACTACGGCGCATGCCACCCACTGGAACTGGAATGGGGCTCACTCGTAACGCAGCTGATACCCTCAGCAGAGCGCGTCCGGTTCGTCAGCTCCGGTACAGAGGCGACACTGATGGCGATCCGCCTCGCGCGCACCTATACCGGTAAGAACAAAATCCTAAAATTCGCCGGGCATTTTCACGGTTGGCACGACAGCCTCATCTTAGGGGCATACCCGCCTTTTGATATGAACGTTCCAGGGATCCCGCAAGAGATAAAAGATACAACGCTACTATGCCCACCGAATGACATCGATGCCGTTGAAACACATCTAAAAACGGACAAAGACATCGCCTGTGTTATCCTCGAACCGACGGGCGCCTCTTTCGGCATCGTCCCGACCAACGGAACGTTCCTAAAGCAGCTCCGTGAACTGACAGAAGCACACGGGGTCCTACTGATTTTTGATGAAGTTATCACCGGATTCCGAGTCGCACCCGGCGGCGCGCAAGCGCATTACAACGTCACACCGGATATGACCACGTTGGCAAAGATTCTGGCAGGCGGACTGCCCGGAGGCGCGCTTGTCGGTAAAACCGAGATTCTCGAACTTATCTCAATGAAATCGGAACGCGACGGCTTGAAAATGCCGCATCCCGGCACTTTTAACGCAAATCCGCTCTCTGCCGCCGCAGGGATCGCAATGCTCAACATCGTCAAAACCGGCGAACCGCACAAACAAGCGAACCAGACCGCAGAACGACTCCGCACAGAACTCAATGCCGTTATTGACGATTACAAACTTGATTGGGTCGTCTACGGCGAATTTTCGGGGATTAGATTGCTCATAGGACACGGTGAAAAAGATGTCCGCGCCTCCGATTTTGATCCCTACACATGGGACTACCAGAAACTAAAAGGGAGCAGCGATGCCGATATGTTGGAACGTCTCCGGTGTGGGCTGTTACTGAACGGTATTGATCTCGCCAGTAACGGCGGCATGACAACCGCAGCGCATACGGACGAAGACATCACAGCAACAGTCGCGGCATTCGTGCAAACACTCGAATGGCTGAAGGCAGAAAAGGCGTTGTAAAAACTTTTATAGTAAAACCCGTAATTATTGAAACACATCCTATCGAAGCGAT
>RKRO01000513.1 GCA_007571355.1 Candidatus Poribacteria bacterium
CGTCCATTGATCTGTTCGGTCTGGATGACGACTTTTCGGGTATGTGTTGTCGTATCACTAATTTTGATAGTGAGTTGGTAGTTGAATAGGACATGCGCCCCCACCTCGTCTTTGCCAATCAGTTGGTATGTCATCTTCGGTACTTCATCGAATTGCTGTCCAGGGACCCGTACTTCTCTCACACGTTCGATTTCATCCTCAAGTTTTTGTGCAGCGAGTCCGTGGCTGAGGAGTCGTGCTGCGGCTTGATCTGCTCGCTGGTAGTAGTTATAGATAAAGTCTTCACTGACCGCGCGCGGGGTGTTCCTATTTGAACAGGCGAATATTAGCAGCGTCAACAGTAGCAGGTATCGCGTTTTCATGTTCATTTCTTTTTTCTATTTTTTGCACGGATCATTGCGACGTTGAAGATACGGCGTTCATAGCCGTGTGCGGGACTGTTCACAACTTTACCTAATGCCCAGAGTGTTGAAGAGCTGCCACCATCGAAATTGATGGCGTGCTTGATACCAAGTTCGCTAAAAAATTTTCCCATATCGTAAAGCGTCATTCCCATACTGTATCCGGCTTGTCTACCATCAATAGCGATGAGGAAGAGTTTATCGTCGTTAAATCCTAAAGCACTGCGCGGGTGGCGTGAAGCACCGTTGCGATGGGCATAAGCAGTCTGTCCATAAGACGCACCGAAGGCAGCGAGTTCAGGTTCGACTTTGCCATCTCGGACAAGCCGCAGGTTTCCGCCGATGCCTTGCTGTACCTGCTGCCATTTTTTAGGTGTGAGCGCGATTTCCAGTGTGCCAGTTGTAGATTCATTGATTGTTCCAAGCCACTCGCGCCCGGCACGTGACTCCATTGCAAGAACGACACCATCAGACGGAATGACGCTGTTCCCACGCCGGTTGACCTCGGTGACGACGAATCTGCTGGTGTATTTTCCGGTCAGCGGCAGTTTAAGTTTTTTGAGCGTGAATTCATAGGCTCGGCGTGTCAGTGTCCTGTGTCCAAAACGTGGGGTATAGAGGACCACAGGCGCGTACGAATCACAGATTTGGTTGATGGCGTTAATTGGGAGCGTGTCGCGGCTGCCGTTATCCATGTGGAGCTTCCCGTTGAGTTGGACACTGTTCATAAGGAATTCGCCGTCAGACGTAACACCGAAACTGGTTTCGCCCCACGGAGACGGCGGTGAATACCCCCATCTATCGCGCGCTATCGGAATACTGATGAGCTCCCCGTTTTGGATGTGCAGGTTAAAAGTCATGCCACCGCGCCCGTAGGAGTCCTCTCGGATGCCAAAACTCCCGTTGACACCGGCAAGCGGGAGGATATCCTTATCCATGAGTCGCCGTGTCGCGCCGGTAATAGTTTCACGCCCCAGGATCTGGTCGTTGGCGAGCTCTATGTCGAATTGGAGATTCTTCGCTGTGCGATCCATCTCTGCGATGTAAACGGCGGCACCACCGACCCACCAGTAACGATGGAGCCGAAATCCTGGGGGCCAGCGTTTACGTGTGAGTTCATCACGTTTTCTGACGGTATCCGGTAATCTCTCTGAATACTTATTTGCGGAAGCGATCCGCCGGAAGAAGAGATGATCAACACCGCGCAGCGCGCCAAGGACGACAACAAGGAACAAAATGAGTAAGCAGACCGTAATGAGTCGCGTGAAGTGCGTTCTGTTTTTTTCTATCATTTGCTACAGTAAAGCGTGGCATAGGAGCCCAACGGTTTCCTATGCTACAGATGACGACGGGGTTACAAAACCCGCCTGTAGTGATTATTATGTACTACTGGCTTTTAATCCGATACCGGTTAGGATCGATACCACTTGGGTCCCTGATGTTATAACCCCTGCCTCTCGGAATTTCTGATATGCTTCGACAACTACGGCGGAAGTTGGTTCGACATAGATGCCTTTCGCTGCGAGTGTTACCAGTCCTGTTCTGATGTTTTTATCATTAACAGTTGTAAATGCGCCGTTTGTGGTTGTGAGTGCCTCCAAAATCCGCTGCCCTCGGATCGGGCGTTCCGCTGTAATGCCTTCAGCGAGTGTTTGACCCGTTTGCGCCATTCGTGTAACGGATGGTGTCTTATTAACGTCCGCATTGTAAATCGGGCAACAGACATCGGGTTGAACACCGAGGAGGCGCGGGATATTTTTAATGAGCCCTTGCGCTTGTAGTTCGCTGAAACCGATATAAAGTCCTAAGTAGATACTCCCAAAACCGACAGGACAGATGACATGCGTCGGTGCCTGCCATCCGAGCTGCTCTACAATTTCGTATGCCAGCGTTTTGGTGCCTTCTAAAAAGAACGGATGCCAATTATGGGAGGCGTAACAAGTGGTTTTTGCTGCATGTTTCACTGCCTCCGTCGTCGCCATGCGGTTTCCTGGCACCAATTTTAACTCGGCACCATAAGCGGAAATCTGCTTTAATTTCCCCTGTGAGGTGGATTCTGGGCAGTAGATGGTGCAGTGGATACCCGCCCTTGCGCTATAGGCGGCAATCGCTGCGCCCGCGTTACCCGATGAATCCTCGACGACCGCCTTAACCCCAAGTGCCTTGAGATGTGTAAGCAGGACAGACGCACCTCTGTCCTTATAGGAACCAGTTGGACAGAGGTAGTCCAGTTTGACAAAATGTTCTGGTGCATTGACATCCAGCGAAACGAGTGGTGTCATGCCTTCGCCGAGGGTGACAATCTCCGTGTCCGCGTCAATCGGTAATGCTTCTCGATACCGCCAGAGCGACATGGCTGCCGGCACCTGCGGATTCGGGCATATCCGCGAATTTTTGGATAAGGTTAAGGCGTTTCCGCAGTCGCATTGATACCGTAACGGCGATATTTCGTAACTTTTATTGCATTCATCGCAGAGATAGTTCATTGTCGGTTTTCAATCGTCGGTACTCAGTTATTAATGGGATAGCCGTCAGGGATCAGGAACCTTCAATTGTTAGGAGGCGGGGTTACAAACCCCACCTGCAGAGCTGGTTGCGACTATCAGTTGATGGGGTTACAAACCCCGCCTGCATACGAGGCCCTTATCTACTACTCGTTTTGAGTTGACCCCAGGTTGTGGTTAATTTTGCTGCTGGCTCGACGGCTTGTGGGATACCGAACGGACTATCGGCATCGAAATCCTCTGGCGGTTCAATTGTACTGAACCAGACGCGATTAATCCAGATGGCTCCCTGACCGTGAGAAGAGAATCGAAAATCTGAGCCGTTTGCGCGGTTCTCAAACCGTCCATCTTTGATTTCCCAGATGTGAACGAGCCATTCATCTGTGCCTTCCGGTTTTACGGCAAGAAATGCACCATCGCCTGCACCACGGAACGCACCGCCAACGGGACCGGCACCGTTGCTGTCGTATTGGCAGTCAATCTCCGCTGCTTCATTGGAATCGAAATACTCCATGACGATCCACGCCTTATGCTTCCCACCGAACACAAACGTATCATCTATCTTAAAGTACATGTGATTGTGTCCGGGACCGTTATAGGGCCATGGGTTCTCTAAACAATCGACACCGTCTTGGACAGCGGGTTCGGTTACGCCATCGCCTTGTTCGCTTTGCGTTAATAAAACACCGTTGCTCTCTTCACCGAGGTCTACCCAGATATAGTTTACCCCTTCTTCGGGTTCCTCCGCTGCGAATGTGCCGACTGAAATCAGTAGGCACGAAATTAATATCAGTGTTGTTGTCCATTGGATACGATTTAACATCATTTTCTCCTTAAGTTTTGCGTTAAGGCTAACCCTGTTTACCCTCTTAATCAGACAATTAGAAAAGGTTTTTGAGATGATGATA
>RKRO01000056.1 GCA_007571355.1 Candidatus Poribacteria bacterium
CAGTTGTCAGCCTACGGAGAACGGAATGATTTTGACCGATGCGCCGCGAAAAGCTCTGAAGTAAAGCGGTTGGCACGTTCCCATTTGCCCTGCCGAATCCAATTGAAGAGGCATTCAGCGGAACATTCGGGATTTGTGAAACCGAAACAGCATGTCTGCGATTGTCGGTTCTCTTGTTCAACAGTGTCGATTTCAACAGTGTCGATGAGTGTATCGAAAAATTCGGCGCGTTTTTTTGCGGTCGAAAAAGCCTTCAACACTTCCGGACGGAGCATTCCAAGGAATTCAATAAATGCACCATAGCCGTTATTTTCAAACCTGCGCACAAGTTGCTGATGGAGGTGTCTCGCTTTGTCAGTGGCGATACCGTTTCGCGGTGCTACGCTAATTATGAGATTGTTATCTATGACGATATCGGGGGTGAAATAGGTCCCGGCATTCGGTTCATCGAGGCATTCCCATAAGAGGTGTTGGTTGTTGGTTGTTGGTTGTTGGTCAGCGGGTGCTGATGGAACAGATGCCTCTTCACCATTCACCATTTCACCTTTAGCGACTGCGTCTATCGCAGATGAATTGTCGGCGACGACAAGGAAAGCGTCTTCAAGGTGATACGGCTTTAGTTCATTGGGTGCTATGGTGATAACGGATGCACCACATCGGTTTAATAGTGAGATACGACGTTCAATTGCTGGTGTCTTCTGCGCAGATACGACAATGCACGTGCGACCTTGTAGTAAAAAATAGACCGGATAAGGTAACCCTTGATTCTCAATCGGTACGGGTTCTCCGTTCTTGTATCCGAGTGTGTATAGAGAAGAGGCGTGCAGGACTTTTTCAAAATGTTCACGGATGCGGCGGCTCATTGCGGGGCTTTTTCCACTTGTAGAGATGCTGAGCATCCGTTCGCCGTCCGTTACGACAGAAGCAGCGGCGAAAGTGCATTGCGGGATAACGTCGACGACATTGACCAATCGGATCTTGTTTGTCTTATGTGCTTCCGTGAAAATAGTGGTGTTAATGTTTGTGAAATCGGTTGCGGCGCAGACAAGAAAATAGCCGGTTGTGTCGCCTGCCTTTACCTGTCTTTTGTGCCAGCGAATTGTGCCAATATGTGTGAGGAACGCCACCAATTCCGTTGCGTCTGGACTGATGACGGTAACATCGCCGCCGCTGATGAGCATGGCGACGACTTTCCGTTCAGCAACGGTGCCGCCCCCGATAACAAGGCATTTCCGGTTTTGAAGGTTTATGTATGCTGGATAAAACATTTTGTAATAGTTGTCGGCTATCGGTTGTCAGCTACGCCTCAGGATTCTCGTGCGACGACGTAGTCTGCAAGTTGTTCAAGTGCGCGGCGGGCGGGTGTCTCTGTTAAGGCAGCCAAAGCTGCTTTGGCATGATCGGCATAACCTTGTGCAACTTTCAGGCAGTGTGCTTCAACACTGTACCGCTGGAACAGAGATTCGACGAAGGCGATTGCCGCTGCTTCGTCTGTATTCGGATTCAGGACTCTCTCGAGTGTTTGCTTTTCATCAGCATTACAGAGGGATCTGGCATAGATGATCGGGAAAGTAAGTTTTCCTTCGCGGAGGTCCCCGAATGCGTTTTTCCCCAATTTGTCAGTGTCTTCAGTGAAATCGAGGACATCATCAACGATTTGAAAGGCGGTTCCGATGTGTTGCCCGTAGTTTGTGATTGCTTCAAGCCTCTGTTTGTCGGTTGTGCCGAGGTGTGCGCCGAGTGTGCAGGAGGCGGCGATCAGTTTACCGGTTTTGAAACTGATAATTTTGAGGTACTCGTCTTCAGAGATGTCAAAATCGCCGCTTTTATATGCGTGGATAACCTCGCCTTCACACATTGCTTGTGTTGTATCGGCGAGGATCGCCATTGCGGGATCATCGGCACGTCGGGCGACGAGCATGGACAGGACGCGCGCGTGGAGGTAATCACCGACGAGAACAGCGACTTTATTACCCCACTTCGTCTGTAATGTCTCGCGTCCACGCCGGATAGCGGCTTCATCGAGGACATCGTCGTGAACGAGGGATGCGACGTGGATGAGTTCGACGACAGCGGCGAGCGTGTGTGCATCGTTTCCTTCGTATCCACAGGCTTTGGCAGAAAGCACAACGAGGATCGGACGGAGCCGTTTGCCCCCGCCTTCCACGACATGTTGGACTGCCATATCGACAAAACTGTACTCACTCGCTGTCTGTTCGGTGAGTTTCGTCTCGACAGCAGTGAGGTCATCGGCAATCAATTCAACGATTTGCTTAAAGCTGGACATTCAGTTTCCCTTGGGTCGTTAGAGGTTCGCCAATACTTGCGTTGCGGCTTGAACGGTTTTGTTGATGTCGTCTTCGGAATGGACGAGCGAGACGAAACCTGCTTCAAACTGTGAGGGTGCGACATAGACCCCGCGCTCGGCGAGTCCCCAGAAGTATTTCCGGTAGCGTTCGGTATCGGCTGTGCGTGCGCCGTCGGCATCGGTAACGGTTTCCGGGGTGAAGTAGAGCATCAGCATCGACCCGACGCGGCTATGCCAAGCGTCAATCCCGTGTTTTTCGGTTGCCTCAGCGAGGCTGTCGGCAAGTGCTGCGGCACGGCTTTCGAGGTGTTCGTACACCCCTGGTTCAGCGAGTTTTTTGAGTGTCGTGATGCCGGCGGTAACAGCTAAAGGGTTCCCGGACAGCGTTCCCGCCTGATAGACATCGCCTTCTGGCGCGACACACTGCATAATTTCCTGTTTTCCGCCATACGCGCCGACAGGCAGCCCGCCTCCGATAATCTTTCCGAGACAGGTCATATCGGGCGTAACGTTATAGCGGGTTTGTGCGCCGCCGTACGCCACCCGAAATCCGGTGATGACTTCATCGAAGATGAGTACAATACCGTGTTGCTCGGTGATTTCACGGAGTTCGTTGAGGTATCCATCCCGTGGTGGGACGATCCCCATATTTCCCATAATCGGTTCAAGGATAAGGCATGCAATTTCGTTGGGGTTGGCTTCTACGGCTTCGCGGACAGCGTCGGGATTGTTAAAGGGGACGGTGAGCGTATTGCGTGCGAAATCTTCGGGGACACCGCCGCTATCGGAGAGTCCAAACGTTGCGACCCCTGAACCGGCTTTCGCCAGTAGATAGTCAACGTGTCCGTGATAACATCCATCAACTTTGAGGATCTTATCGCGACCGGTATACCCGCGGGCGACGCGGATTGCACTCATTGTGGCTTCGGTGCCGGAATTGACGAGGCGTACGCGTTCAATTGAAGGCACAGCATTAACGATAATTTCGGCGAGTTCTGTTTCGAGCGTTGTGGGTGCGCCGAAACTGGTGCCATTCGCTGCGACTGCACGGATAGCTTCTACAACGTTTGGGTGTGCATGTCCTAAGACTAAGGGCCCCCAAGAGGCGACATAATCAATGTATGCGTTTCCATCAATATCGTATATTTTTGAGCCTTCGCCGCGTGCGATGAAACGGGGATGCCCGCCAACTTTGCTGAAATTTCGGACGGGACTGTTGACCCCGCCGGGGATAAATTGTTGCGCTTTTTGCCATGCGGCTAAAGATTTACTGCTCTCCAAAGCATTCCCTCCAATTTTTTTAATGGTTGTCAGTTATCAGTGAAGAAGTCGCTTTGTAACAATCCACCACTCTTTGGCTGAATGCAATTTAGATAGGTTGTTGCAAGCGGCTCTGAACCGACAACAGATAGCCATTTAGTTTTTTAGCCAGTCGACATTGGACTTAGCGAAGTAGGTTAAAATCTTATCTGCGCCGTGGCGCTTGGTACTTGTTAAAAG
>RKRO01000176.1 GCA_007571355.1 Candidatus Poribacteria bacterium
CAACTGTACCGAATTTCTTGAAACCTTTCGAGATGAATGCCCGCATCACATTGTGATGACACCCGAGTTATCCGAGGAGTGGAACGCACATCAATCGAATTTTGCAGCCAGATGGTTGAAATCAATGATTGCCCGAAAGAGATTTGATTACATCACGCCTCCCCAAGATACAGCGTTGTCCGACAAAATCGACACGACAGCGACCGGAGAAACAGATATTGAAGCACTGCGGAAAGATTTTCATCTTCTCCACGCAGCACTTGCAACTGATCAAACCGTCATCTCGCTTGATGAAACCATCCGACGACTTTTCGGACGAGCCTCCCAACAGGTTGGAGAAATCCGAAACATCATCTGGGTAAATCCTGACAAGGCGGAAGAGCAACCCATCGTTTGGCTCCAAAACGGCGCACCGCCTGAAGCGCAGCGTCGACTTTCTGCCTAATCCTACATTTACCCCCGCCAAGCCACATCAATGCTCGTATATCCGTGTGTATATTGCTGAAAATGTGGCGGTAAATCCGCTAAAAACTGTTTACCCTCATCTGGGATATCCCACGGTATATCAATGTGATGGTCGCGTCGTCGAAAACCGATCGCGCACGACAATCGGATATCGTCAATCTGGTTCGGGAATGCACCGTGATACGTCCGATGCGCAAACACAATCATATCCCCCGGATTCGTGAAGAGCGGTACCAACCCCGGAATATCAAAACCCACGTACGCCTTTTCTTCTTCACCTTCCTTATAGAAGGAACGCCTATCCGCTGTCATGTTGAACCCTTCAGGTCCCTCCCAATCCTCCACGTGGGAATCCTCAATCACACATAACCCTCCGTGTTCCGGACGAGAACCCGTCAGATAAAACCATTTGCCTGAGGGCCAAAGACCACGGTTCAGCACGTCCCCCGAATTCCTCGGTGTGGCTGTTGAAAATCCGCACCAGTCGGTGTGCCATGCAACGGGTTGAGAACCCGGCATCCGAATGATCGCAGCAGAACGGTGAACGGTCATCTCGTCTGTGCCGATGAGGTGGCGATGGATTTTCATAAAGGGGGCATATCCGAGCAGCTGCCAAGCCCCGGGGCCAGACTCCACCCAAGCGTGTCGGGTCCTGCTCTGGCCGTGTTCTAATTCTCTGTTTGGATCCGTCCCATCAAAGACCGCCTGTTTGAGACTGTCCACTAACTCAGGCGGCAGAACATCTTTAACAATCGCGAAACCGTGTGCCGCCAAGCATTCGGACATCTGCACAAGTTGATCCACCTCAAACTCGTAAGTATAACCAAGTTCCGGTTTCTGAATCTCTAAATATTCCTTCATAAGTGACACCCCAAGCATTTTGTCAGTTATAGTCGCTTACTGTAAATGTTGCATGTTAGTATCTTAGCAAACGTTCGTTATCAGGTCAATTTCAAATTCTTCGCCGTAGGTTATATTCTTGCACTAATTAACAAGTTTTGTTAAAATAATACTATTAACGCTTAGGCACTTTTACAAGGCAACGATAGCACTTTACTTGGGATCCAGAAGTGATACCGTCAATCCAAAACATCACACAGACAGACACGAATTACCCAAAAAGGTTAAAAAAATATCTGAAAACAGAAACGCCAGAAACGATCTGGGCGCGCGGGAATATCAACTTGTTACCGGGACAAAACACCAGTTTAAATGGAGCCCTTTGGGCACTCTTCTGCTCTCGCAAGTGTCCCGGCGAACTTATATTGAAGACACACGACTTGGCACAGACATTCAAAGAAAGAGGGATTCCAACGATCGGAGGCTATCACTCGCCAATTGAACAAGAGTGCCTGCGCGTCTTACTACGCGGTGTACAACCGATCCTCTTATGTCCAGCACGGAACATCGAAAAGATGCGACTAAAACCGACCTGGAGAGACGCATTAACCGATGAACGGCTATTAATTTTATCTACTTTTGAGAGTCGCCACAACCGATCGACAGCAGCATTGGCGAACCGACGCAACGCTTTCGTTGCAGCACTTGCGGACAAAATCTGTATCGCACACGCCGCAGAAGACAGCAAAACCTTAGAATTCGCACAGATGGTAAGAGCATGGGGTAAACCTGTTTTCACTTTTGAGACACCAGCAAACGATGCACTCTTTCAACTTGGGGCACAACCCCTACTCGGAGGAACATAATGGCACAAACCGTTTTTGTAGGAGACCATGAACTGACCTTCCCAGGACCAGACCTCGGTGTGCTTCGGGACTGTAACGCCGTGCTTGATTCAGCAGAAGGCTTGCACCAACAGATAGCAGAGGACGGGTATCTGCTCGTTCGTGGCTTAATTGATAAAGAAAAGATTATCGCGGGGCGCCGGGCTATCCTGGAATACGCCAACGGAAACGGAAAAGACGACGTTTTCAAACCCGACACCGACATCATGGAGGCGATCGCTGGTGCTGGGAGCCCCGGACGAACGATGGGCACACCCGCTGTTACGCACCATCCAGATGTCCAGTCCGTACTGGAGGGCGACGAACTTTTCAAATTCTTCCGCAACTTCTTTAGCGGCGACACTCGCACCTTTGATTACAAATGGCTCCGGTTCGTCCGTCCTGACGGTTGGTCAGGTCCCCATTTCGATTTCGTCTATATGGGGAGAGGTTCAAAGCAGTTGCACACCTGTTGGGTACCGTTCGGCGATGTGCCAGCAACGATGGGAACATTGACGGTCTTGGTCGGGTCACATAACCTACCGAGTTTCGCACCGATTCGGGACACCTACGGCAAAACAGATGTCGATAAAGACGGGACTCCTGGGCATTTCGGACGCGACCCGATGGAAATCAGTGATAAATACGGCGGTGAGTGGAAAACAGCCGATTTTGAGATAGGGGATGTCATCATCTTCACGATGCATACGATGCACACCTCCACCAAGAACCTGTCAGATCGCTGGCGTATCAGTTGCGACATCCGTTTCCAACCAGCAGAGCATCCGATTGATGAGCGGTGGGTCGGCAAAAACCCGATTTCTCACACAGGCAGCCAGAAAATTTCGTTTGAAGAAGCAAAGAAGCAGTGGGGTTTGGAATAATAATATAAAGTAAGGATCCCAAGACACAGGTAGCGCGCTCACGTAGCGCGCTACCAATGTTTGGCAGATTACCCAAATATTTCCTGATGCCTATTTTGTCCATTAGAACATCGGTCTGTTGCCAATGACATACGTTTGTTCAAACTCTTCATCAGACTTGGTCAAGTATATGATTCCCTCAATGACCGCTATTACCCAAATAATGAAATTCGGTATCCAAAGGAACATCCACGTTATAAACAAACCTACAGTATTAATGATCAAAAAAATGATTCCCGGAACCCTATAATCGAGATAGAATTTGTGGATACCCCATCCTCCTAAGAAAATAGCAAGGAGCCCAGCAGCTACCTTACTTTTTTCAGCCTTTGCCCGGGTTGCACTGCCAACAGCTAAATATATTTCCTTGGCTTGGTCACCGTCAGTCGAAAAATCAACAGACATTCCACGGGCAGGTGGCGAGTCTCCCTTCCACTCCATACCGTCGAAGTTATATCGTTCTCCATCTTCGCCCGATATTGCACCGGAATTAGCCCGAATCGAAAAATCAAGAATTGTACCTTTCATCGCAAATTTCTCCTTCATAAATGAATTTTAAAACGGTTTTGCGAAACCGATGAGTGTGGCAGAAGACTCACAATCATCTTAACCTCGACTTCTATTACCAATTCATAGAGTTAGTAGGTAGTGTTTACATTGTGAAAGTTTTTGACATTTTTTGTAAGTTTTGATA
>RKRO01000291.1 GCA_007571355.1 Candidatus Poribacteria bacterium
ACTCACCATCAAGGAAGGTGGTGAAGTCAGTGCAGATGATATACAGACTTATAATGACGCAATGAAAATCATCTATGAAAAGAGTTGGCATCTGGCGAACTATGTGAAGTCACTTATGCCTGAAAAGCGTCCTGAGGCGGCTATCGGCAATAACGTACTGCGTTCGCAATATGTTCAAGGCGCATTGCCAACTTTAGAGGATGCTGCTTGGGAAACGTTTGAAGCTGGATACTTCCCGCTCGTTGGACAGGTGGTCATTGAACCGCGGCAGTTTAACCCGACAATAGACGGCGTACACGTTAAATCGTTTTACAACGATACAGAGGTCGCCTTCCTTTTTGCATGGGATGACCGAACATATACAACCGGCAACGAAACGGATGAAACAACAGGGAAACCCCTTGAGGATGCATTGGCAGTTCAATTTCCTGTTAAGGTGCCACAAGGCCCGACGGCTCCGAAACCCTATTTCTTATGGGGCGGCAGACTTCCGGTCTATCTCTGGCACTGGAAAGCGTCTACACCTGAGCAAGTGACGGAACTCACCGCGAAGGGTATCGACAGTGCCGAAGCGCAGGAAGCACAAGGCGAACTTCAAGTCCAGAGTACCTACGCAGAAGGACAATATCAATTGTGGGTAAAACGTGCCTTGAAAACAGAGGACAAAAAAGATTTACAACTCGAACCGGGGGTCTTTGTCCCGATCGCCTTCTCTGCTTGGGATGGTTCCAACGGAGATATTGACACAAAACGGACGATGACGAGTTGGTATACTTTTACCCTTGAGCCTGTTCCTTCTTCAAGACGGTTTGTTTATCCGCCGATCATCGCGATTCTCTCGGTCGGTTTGCTCTTCGGTCTACGAGCGTTCGTACAACGCAGAAATTCAGTTTCCTAATTAGGGGGCCTCTGAGCTGCCTTCCACTTCGTTTCAGGCAGGTTTTCGATCAATTTAGGTCTCATATTTAACCAAGAACCATCGCGAAACGTAGTGGAGCGATGCACAGATTCCAATAGTCTAAAAAAGGAGAAAAAAATGAAAACCTATTTGTTGGCAAGTCTCACCCTCCTTCTCGCGTGTTGCTACGTTGGTATCGTTGGTATCACCTTCGCTGCTGACTCCGATGCAGGTGAAATGGAAATGTTAAAATTTCCTGAAAGTTATAAATCGATGGCAGTAAGCAATGGCGGCACGATTAGCGGCGTGGTGAAATTTGAAGGCGACAAACCTGAAATGAAAATGCTCGAAGTCACCAAAGATGTCGAAATTTGTGGTGCAACCGAAAAATATGATGAATCTGTCGTTGTCGGTGAAGACAACGTCCTAAAAAATACGATCGTCTATCTTATTGACATTACTGCAGGCAAGGACTTTGACAAAACGGCGAAATTGGAAATGGACCAAAAGGGATGCAAATTCACGCCGCGTGTCCAGATTGTTCCGCTCAATACCCGATTAACAATGCTCAATACTGATAGAGTTAATCACAACGTTCATATCTTCAGTAGCATCAACACACCGGTGAACAAGCAGCAGACGAAGAACCGTCGGAGAATGCCGCTGGCTGGGGTAAAGAAAGCCGAGGGACCTGTGTCTGTCAAATGTGATATTCACGGCTGGATGTCCGCGTGGATCGCCTACGTACCACACCCTTATTTTGCCGTAACAAACGAAAAAGGTGAATTCACACTTGAAGATGTACCCGCAGGCGAATATAAGCTCGGGTATTGGCATGAAACGTGTGGCACGAACAACGAGGCACCTGTTACGGTTACGGTAGCGGCTGGTGGCACAGTTACACAGGATTTCATGCTGAAACTTAAATAAGATAGGCACACACAATCTGCAAACTTTTGTAGGCGCGGTTCCGAACCGCGCCATCTTTAAACGTGGAAAACAGGCTTGAAGTAGAGGATCTCTCCCACGCTTATCCAGGACGGCGCGCACTTGACAATGTCAGTTTTAGCGTCTCATGCGGTGAGATTTTTGGACTCCTCGGACCCAACGGTAGCGGGAAAACAACCCTTTTTAGGATCCTGTCTACATCGATGCCAGTAACTTCTGGTATCGTTCGCATCCTCGGGCATGATTTAGCCACTGAGGTGAAAACGATTCGCAGCCTTTTAGGGGTCGTTTTTCAACACCCAGGGTTAGATAGCAAACTTACAGTCGTTGAAAATTTAAGACATCAAGGCCATCTATATGGACTCGCTGGCAAAACGCTGCGTCACCGAATTTCGGAACTCCTTGAACGTTTTGGCGTTGCCGATAGGGCCAGAGAACGTGTAGAAATCCTATCTGGAGGGTTACAAAGACGCGTGGAAATCGCGAAAGCATTGCTCCATTCTCCGCGCGTTCTTTTGCTTGACGAACCGACGAGCGGCTTGGATATAACCGCACGCCAGCAACTCAACACCTATCTCGATATGCTTGCACAGACAGAAGGTATTCTTGTACTCATGACAACACATCTGTTAGAAGATGCCGAAACATGTGATCGGGTTGGGATATTAGATGCCGGTAGGTTAGTCGCACTCGGAGCACCTGACGCGCTCAAAGCAGAAGTCGGGGGCGATGCGATCTTTATAGAGAGTACCCACAGCGATACCCTCGCTACTGCTATTATGGAGAAGTTCGGCGTGTCAACGGTATTAACAGACGGTGGCCTACGCCTTGAATGTGAAAGCGGACATGAGTTTGTTCGAGACGTGGTCGCCGCATTTCCTGATGAAATCCAGGCTGTACGCTTCGGAAAACCGACACTTGCAGATGTGTTCATGAAATTGACGGGAAACCCACTCGTCTAAAGGAAAAATCGTGTTGAGCGTTCTGCTACCGATTTCAACGATATGGCGGCGCGAAATCATCAGATTCTATCGGCAACGGAGCCGGATCTTCAGTGCTATCGCACAACCTCTGGTATTTTGGCTTCTTATCGGGAGTGGATTAAGTGCCTCGTTTCAACCCGCTGGGGCATCGGACGAAACCGGATACATTGCGTACTTTTATCCCGGCATCGTCGTTTTGGTCTTGCTTTTTACGTCCATTTTCGCTACAATTTCTGTTGTGAATGATCGACGCGAGGGGTTTTTGCAGGGTATACTCGTCGCACCTGTACCCCGGTGGCAGATTGTCCTTGCACAAGCGTTAGGCGGAACGACACTGGCACTGGGACAAGGGCTGCTGTTGCTGCTCCTCAGTCCGATGATAGGTATCCGATTTGGCGTGACATCGCTCTTGCTCTCGATGGGCGTAATGGCACTTCTGGCGTTCGGCTTGACAAATCTCGGGCTCCTCATCGCGTGGCGCATGGATTCTACACAAGGGTTTCACGCAATTATGAATCTCTTATTGATTCCGATTTGGCTACTTTCGGGCGCGTTTTTCCCGAGTACAGGTGTACCCGGCTGGTTGGCATGGACAATGAAGTTCAATCCGTTAACGTATGGGCTTGCAGTTTTTCGACAGAGCCTCTACCTTGACACCCCTACAAAAGCATTTGGTGAAGGTGCGCCTTGGTCACTTTCTCTGCTGATTACCGGCCTGTTTTGTGTTGTGACATACCTAGGCGCGACGCTCACGGCGTCTACACAAACGAATTAAACGTGTTAGGAACAAAAATTTTATCAGCGTTTCGCGTTTATAATGAGCGAAACGCACTGTTAAGGAGGATTTGATGCTTCGATGGTTACCTGAGAACATATCAACGTACGGGCAAGGTGTTGATAGCCTCTTTCACGCAATTTATTACATTACGCTCACTGTGCTAATCCTTGTGATGGCAACCCTTATCACGTTCCT
>RKRO01000348.1 GCA_007571355.1 Candidatus Poribacteria bacterium
AACCCAGATGGGACGGATTTCCAGCGACTCACCGATGATGGTGTCTCTCGCCACCCGCGCTGGTCACCGGATCGGGAATGGATCGCCTATATCTCTGGCGTGGAGCGTGCGAAATCGCTCTATGTGATGCGATCAGATGGGTCTGAGAAGAAACAGGTTATCAAGAAAGAATATGGGATTCACGATTTCTGGTGGTCGCCGTCCAGTCAAGCGGTTCTGGTTGTCGTCGAACTGGACCGTCCGAAAGACCCGCTGGAAAATTGGGAAGTAACAGTTGAGGGGAAAATCAAGCGTTGGCGGACCGAACGGTGGGCAAAGGGCTGGCTCCATTGGGGCGCAAAAGGCGAAAAGGTTAAAGAACCGAATAGAAGATTGCTCGAAGTGTTGCCGAAGGGCATACAATGGCCCGAATGGTCGCCAGACCGTAAATGGATCGCGTTTAAGACGGAAGGGCTCCTCGCGATTGCGGAACCGGATGTCGTCAGCATGGGGCGGACCTGGTTCATGCAACTCGACGAACCGCCGTGTGGAAATATCGAAGAATGGTCACCCAACGGTAAACATGTCCTGTTTTATACATCCGGCGAGATTTGCGTTGCCACTATAGCGGATGGACGATTTCAGAACTATCTGAACCTGAGTCTTTATCCGGGACGGGACGCAACATGGAGCCCGGACGGCAGTCAGGTTGCATTTATCGGTAAAGATTCGGATGGACGGCGCACCAGTGAAATCTTCATCTTAGCTGTTGAAACCGGAAAAATGCAGCAGGTCACCTCAACTACGCATGACTATTTCGACCTCCATTGGCGATAAAAAACACCCGTAGGGAATAGTTTTCAGTTATCAGTCTTGGGTTTCGGATTGCTGAAAATCTTCCTTTGACGACGTTAGAAAATTGAAGTGAAGAAGGTTACAAAGAGGGGATCGGTTAATGAGAACCCTCTTTAACTGACAACTGACAACTGATAACAAGCAACTATTCTATGACAGATTCCATACTTAATAACAATAAAGAAAATGGTGACGGAAGTGTTTCGATTGTCCCCTTAGGCGGCTTAGGTGAATTTGGGCTCAACATGATGGTGTACGAAACTGAGGACGACCTTATCGTCATCGACACCGGTTTCATGTTGCCCGGATCAGATATGCCAGGTGTTGATCTGATATTTCCGGATATCCGCTATCTCGTTGAACGTCAAGAAAAGATTCGCGGTATCCTCCTTACACACGGCCATGAGGATCATATCGGTGCCTTAGCCTATATCCTACGTCAGTTGGATGTACCGGTCTACGGCACGCAGCTTACACTTGCGATCGCGAGGGGCAGGTTGCGTGAGTACGGTGTGCTCGGTAAGGCGCAACTCAACACGATTGCCCCCGGTGATACGGTCGAGTTGGGGGATTTCACTGCTGAATTCATCCATGTTGCACACAGCATTCCGGATAGCGTCGCGATTGCGCTGCAGACACCGATCGGCGTTATCGTCCATACGGGTGACTTTAAGTTCGATATGACCCCCGTTGACGGTAAGTTGACTGATATTCAGCGGCTTGCACGCTTAGGTGCAGAAGGTGTGCTGATGCTCATCTCCGACAGTACAAACGCAGAACGTCCCGGACAGATACCCTCAGAACAGAGTATCTATAGTCCAATAGACGGTATATTCCAGAACACTGAGCAGAGATTATTTCTTAGTACTTTTTCTTCGAGTCTACACCGTATCCAGCAATTTATTGATCTGGCAAATAAACATCGGCGACTGATCGCTGTCACTGGACGGTCGCTTATTAACAACGTGCGGACGGCTTCCGAACTCGGTTACCTCAACGTGAACCCGGACTATCTCATTGATGCGCGTGATGCGTCTATGTTCCAACCGCACGAGGTGATGATTTTAAGCACCGGCAGTCAAGGTGAGCCGCGCTCTGCTTTAACGCTCTTGGCATTTGACAATCACCCGTTTTTAAACGTGGAGCCGGGTGACACTGTGGTCATCTCTGCTCGCATTATTCCGGGTAACGAAAAGGCTATCGGGCACGTAGTGAATCATCTGCTCAAACGCGGTGCGAAGATATACCATGAACGCAACGCGAATGTCCATGTTTCGGGACACGGCGCAAGTGAAGATTTAAAGTTGATGATCAACCTCTTGCGACCCAAGTTTTTTATACCGATGCACGGTGAATATCAAAACCTTGTGCGGCATGCCGAACTCGCTGAATCCGTCGGTGTCCCCAAAGAAAACATCAATATCGCTGAAGATGGCGAACTCATTTACCTGACGGCTGACTCATGTGAAGTGCTTGGGCGCGAGGGGCGTTCTGGACGTGTGTTTGTTGATGGAAAGCCAGAATTTGAACTTGAGGATATCGTTTTGCGCGACCGTATCCAGCTCTCGGAGGACGGCATCGTCGTCCCAATTATCGTCCTGCATAGTGATACTGGTGCCAACCCGGATGCCGCGGAAGGGCTGTCCTCAGCCGCGCCATCTCATACAGCCCTCAACACTGGAGAGATAGAGATTATCTCACGCGGTTTTGTCTACATGGATGAATCCGAAAAACTGATAGAAAAGGCGAAAGAGGTGACTCGGGATGTCATCGCGAAAATGAGCGACGAACAGAAACACGAGACCGAAACGGTTCAAGATGGGGTACGCGGGGCCCTCCGTCGGTTTTTCTCAAAACAGATGCAACGGACCCCGCTTATTTTCCCGGTTGTTATGCGGGTGTAACGGAAACATTCACCCTCACATTTTCCAAACAGAAGCGCGCGGTGGTTGTTTGAGGAAAATCTTCAAGATATTGGCTGGGAAACCGATGACGCATAACAACTACCTCTCTGCTAAAAGCAAGTTACGGGTTTCAGGTTCGTGAGGTCACGCTTGAACGGAATAAGGTGTTTTTTATTCTTCATAAAAACAAGCAGTACAAAGGTAAGAGAAAAAATATGAAAACACAAACGATGTACGAAAAGATATGGGAGGCGCATTTGGTGCGTGCCTCCGCAGACGAAATACCGATCCTCTATATTGACACGCACCTCGTTCATGAAGTCACATCTCCACAAGCATTTGAGGGGCTGCGACTCAACAACCGAAAGGTACGCCGTCCTGATCTGACGTTCGCGACGATGGATCACAACGTCCCCACAACGGATAGGTCGCTACCTATTACCGATCTGATTGCAGCGAAGCAGATGGAAACGCTGGCGGAAAACTGCGCTGAGTTCGACATCCCACTTTACGATATTGATAGTCCTGAGCAAGGTATCGTTCACGTCATCGGACCGGAGCTTGGCATCACGCAGCCCGGTATGACCATCGTCTGCGGTGATAGCCATACCTCAACGCACGGTGCGCTCGGTGCGCTCGCCTTCGGTATCGGTACGAGTGAGATTGAACACGTCCTCGCCACGCAATGCCTCTTACAACAGAAATCCGAAACCTTTGAAATTCGGATGGATGGCACACTCCCTTACGGCGTGACGGCAAAAGACATCATTCTTTCTATCATTGGACATATCGGTATTGATGGCGGCAACGGTGCCGTGGTTGAGTATACCGGTTCCGCTATTCGCGCCCTTAGCATCGAGGAACGGATGACCGTCTGCAATATGTCTATTGAGGCGGGTGCGCGCGCCGGTATGATTGCACCTGACGATACGACCTACACATATATTGCTGGTAAACGTTTCGCACCGAAAGGCGAAGACTTTGATGCAGCTGTCGAAAATTGGAAGCAACTCCCGACTGACGAAGGCGCGACCTACGATCGAACGCTACATCTCGACGCATCAGACATCGCACCACAAGTAACGTGGGGCACAAATCCGGGTATGGTAACCGATGTGACAGGGCGTGTTCCAGATCCAGCGGATATGGACACAACCGATGACAAACGCGCTGCCGAACATGCTTTAGCCTATATGGACCTCCAACCAGGTACCCCGATAATAGATATTTCTGTGGACAGAGTTTTCATCGGGAGCTGCACAAACTCCCGCATCAGCGATTTACGGGCTGCCGCTGAAGTCGCAAAAGGCAGGAAAGTCGCAGCGAACGTCAGCGCGATGGTCGTTCCCGGTTCACAGGCGGTCAAACGGCAAGCGGAGGCAGAAGGGCTTGACCAAGTTTTTCGGGATGCAGGTTTTGAATGGCGTGAAGCGGGTTGTAGTATGTGCCTCGGCATGAATCCGGATATTTTGATGCCGGGTCAACGTTGCGCTAGCACATCGAACCGGAATTTTGAAGGTAGACAGGGTAAAGGTGGACGCACGCACCTCGTCAGTCCACAGATGGCGGCTGCGACTGCGGTGACAGGGCATTTTGTGGATATCCGAAAGTTTCAGTAGGGAGCGCGGAGAACTGGAAGATTGGATATTTTTTCAACCCCAATATTAGGAGAATAGGGAGGTAACAATGGAATCTACCATCATTGAAAAAATCAGGGAGCTTCCTCCGGAACTCCAAGAAGAAGTCATCAATTTCATTGATTTCCTACGAGCAAAAAAAAGTTCAAAACCAAAGAAAAAACCAAACTTGGAGTGGATTGGCGGATTAAAAGCGTATCGTGACCAGTTTACGGCTCTCGAACTTCAGAAGAAAGCATCAGATTGGAGGGGTTAGTGTATCTCGCGGATACCAATATTTTCCTTGAAGCCTTGTTGGAACAAGACAAAAAGGACCATGTCCAATCATTCTTACAGACTATTGATTTGAGCACGCTCTACATAACAGATTTGTCGCTTCATTCTATAGGTATCATTCTGTATCGGTTGAAAAATTTTGCACTCTTTAATTCGTTCGTTGAGGATATAATTGTTGACGGAATCGGCATCCTCTCATTGTCACCAGAAGATCTTAAGACGCTGGATATGACAGCCGATAAATTTAACCTTGATTTTGACGATGCATACCAATACGCTGTCGCAGCGAAATATGAGATGCAACTTATTAGTTTTGATACAGACTTTGATCGAACTGAAAGGAAACGAAAGGAACCCATTGAGGTGTTATAATGGAAGCATTTAAGGAACATGTAGGATTTGTCGTACCACTTGACCGGATTAATGTTGATACAGACCAGATTATCCCGAAGCAATTTTTGAAACGGATTGAAAGGACAGGCTTCGGTGAATTTCTTTTTAACGACTGGCGTTACCTTGAAAATAGTGAACCGAACCCAGAATTCGTCTTGAACCTTCCGCGCTACGCGAATGCAAGTATCCTCATTGCTGGTGCGAATTTTGGTTGCGGTAGCTCGCGTGAGCATGCGCCGTGGGCACTTCAGCAGTACGGGTTCAAGGCGATTCTCGCCCCCTCGTTTGCGGACATCTTCCGTAACAACTGCTATAAGAACGGCATTCTCCCGATTACGTTGCCTGCAGAGGTTATCGCATCGCTCGGTCAAGAGGCGCAAGACACCGAGGGTTATCAGTTGATGATAGACTTGGCGGAGCAATGGGTGATTTGTCCAGATGGTACTGCTCACACTTTTGAGATCGGAGATTTTGAGAAGTACTGTCTGCTGAATGGACTCGATGAGATCGGTTGGACTTTACAATATGAGGCGGAGATTACTGCGTTTGAAAACCGGTAGGAGCGAAACGCTTCACAAGGGCGTAATATTCGATCTCTATCAAACGGGTTATTATTCTTCCAATTGGTTAAAACATAGCGAGAATTGTAAGGTTTCTGCCTGCTGTAACAACATTTAAAAGTTAAAAGGAACAACAAAACAATGCAGAGCCACGAAGTAGACTATGAAATTATCGGCAACGATATGCAAGTCGTTGAGATTGAACTTGACTTGGGGGAGACGATCATAGCGGAAGCAGGTGTTATGAACTGGATGGAGGATGACATTGCCTACGAAGCAAAAATGGGCGATGGTTCCAATCAAGATGCAGGTCTTATAGGCAAACTCCTAAGTGCTGGCAAGCGTGCTATCAGCGGTGAGTCGATATTTCTGACCCATTTTACCAACACAGGAAGTCGCAAGAAACGGGTAGCTTTCGCTGCGCCCTACCCCGGTCATATTATCCCGATTGACCTTGCCCAAATTGGTGCAGAACTGCTTTGTCAAAAGGATGCTTTCCTCTGTGCCGCCTTGGGGACGAAATTGAATGTTGCCTTCTCACGTAGATTAGGTGCGGGGTTCTTTGGTGGTGAAGGTTTTATTCTCCAGCGTCTAAGCGGCGATGGCATGGCGTTTATACATGCCGGGGGTTCAGTCGTCAAAAAGGAGCTCGTCAATGAGACGCTCCGTGTTGACACTGGTTGTCTTGTTGCCTTCACTTCTGGTGTCGACTACGACATTGAAATGGTCAAGGGTCTAAAGTCAATGTTCTTTGGCGGTGAGGGTCTTTTCCTGGCGACCTTGAGTGGTACTGGCACCGTTTACCTCCAGAGTTTACCTTTTTCAAAGTTGGCTGATCGTATTATCGAACAGGTGCCAACTTCTGGTAACTAATACCGCTTTCAAAGTTGGCTGATCGTATTATCGAACAGGTGCCAACTTCTGGTAACTAATACCGCCCCGGGGGGCGGTAGGTGCGATTTGGAATTTTTATGAAAATTTGCAGTATTAACGCGTATCAAGTTGACCTTCCGCTCTATGAAGGCAGCTACAATTGGTCTGGTGGAAAATCTGTTTCTGTCTTTGACAGTACCGTTGTCTCGGTTGAAACAGACGCAGGCATTACCGGTTACGGTGAGGTTTGTCCGTTGGGACCTTTTTATCTTCCTGCTTATGCAAAAGGGACTCGCACCGGTATTGCCGAGTTGGCACCACATCTCATTGGTGAAGATCCGACGCAACTGCTTCCGCTCAACCAACGTATGGAGATTGCACTCAAAGGACATCCGTACGTGAAATCTGCAATCGACATCGCGTGTTGGGATATCCTCGGTAAAGTCTCGAACCAGTCCATCTGTACGCTTTTAGGTGGGAGGTATGGCGAGGATTTTATGCTCTATCGTGCGATCTCACAACAATCACCTGAGGAGATGGCGGCAAAGGTTGCTGCCTACCGTGCGGAAGGGTATCGCAAATTTCAGTTGAAAGTTGGCGGTGATCCGAACACAGACATTGAACGGATCCACGCCGCTGCCGAGTTAATGGAACCGGGAGATGTCCTGATTGCGGATGCAAATACCGGTTGGTTGATGCACCAAGCCGCCCGCGTCGTCCGGGGTGTGAGCAGTGTGGATGTCTATATTGAGCAGCCTTGTCTTTCCTACGAAGAGTGTCTCGCCATCCGTCAGCGTACGGATCACCCGTTTGTTCTTGACGAGACGATTGACAGCATCCATGCGTTGTTACGCGGTCACACCGACCGCGCGATGGATGTTGTGAACATAAAGATAAGCAAATTCGGTGGGTTAACCAAAGCAAAACTTGCAAGAGACACCTGCGTTGAACTTGGCATTGCGATGACGATCGAAGACAGTTGGGGCGGCGATATCACAACCGCCGCAATTGCGCATCTCGCCCACAGTACACCGACAGAATTCCTTTTCACGGCAACGGATTTTAACAGTTATGTTACCGTTAGCACAGCAGAAGGCGCGCCCCAACGGGTTAATGGCAGAATGGCAGCCGCGACACAACCGGGATTGGGAATCACACCGAAGATGGATGTGTTAGGTGAAGCTATCGTCCACGTGGAATAGTTGTTATGTCTATTAGAATTCTCTCAGCTGCTGATGTCCGAGCTGCCCTACCGATGTCTAAAGCGATTGACGCGATGCGGTACGCCTACAGTCAGCTTTCGGCAGGCAAGGCAGTCGCGCCGCCACGTCAACATCTCTCTACCGACAAAGGCGTTACGCTTATCATGCCTGCCTATCTCCCTGCAGGGAGCGAATTCGGCATCAAAGTCGTCTCTGTTTATGACGATAACCCGAACCTCAATCTACCCCGTATCATCGCAACAGTCTTAGTCCTTGATCCAGCGACAGGGGCACCAAAAGCCTTTATGGACGGTGCCAGCCTCACGGCTATCCGGACAGGTGCTGGCGGCGGTGTGGCGGCAGATCTGCTCGCCCGGCAGGATGCAAAAACGGTTGGCCTCTTCGGTGCAGGTGTGCAAGCAAGAGCGCAGCTGCAAGCGGTAATGGCTGTCAGAGATATCGCGTGTGTGAACGTGATGAGTCGGACGGATGCCTCTGCTCGACAACTGTCCACTGAGATTTCGGAGTGGACGGATGCACCGACGGTCCATCTCGTCCGTAATTCTGAACAGGTCGTTGCGGACGCTGATATCGTTATCTGCGCGACGACATCGGCAACGCCACTTTTTAATGGAAATGCCCTGAAACGGGGTACACATATCACAGCCGTCGGTACGTTTGTACCGGAGAAACGGGAAGTCGATACGTCGACAATAAGGCAATCAGATCGAATTGTTGTTGACTCACGTGAAGCCTGTTCGGCGGAGGCGGGGGATCTGATTATTCCGAACGCTGAAATTGATGCTGAAATAGGCGAAATTGTCAACGGTGACAAAGAAGGGCGGCAATCAGCGGACGAAATCACGTTTTTCAAATCGGTAGGTGTGGCGGTGCAAGATGCAGTCGCAGGCGCAGCAGTGCTCGCAGCGGCAGAAACAGAAGGATTGGGAACTGTCATTGAAATGGTTTAAAGACAATTGCACTTCACTTCATTCTTCTATACAATAGAGATGAGTGAGCGAACGCAGGCTTAGGCCACTACCAGTGACGGCACCAGATGCGATGAATTGCCCGTAGGGTGATGCCCAATGGCTTCCGCCGACACGCCCTCTCCATACTGAGGTTCTACTCTTTGCCTCCACACAAGAAACCACACCGTCTTCGTTAACCGTAAACATCAAATCATCTGTCTAAGTCTACACAGGCAGCAAAGAGTTCGCTTCCATTTTCCGTGTGGTCGTTACCCGAATCTGGTTATCCCAAATAACAGGCTATCTTGCTGATTTAAGTTTACCCCAAGTGGTAGTGGCTTTGCCTGCAGCCTCGACCGCAAAAACACCTTCAATTCCATCGCCGAGTGACTTAATTTCCTTCTTGGAGAGCGGGACATTAAAGATGACGATTTCATCAATGATTCCACCGAAATGACATCTTCCCTTACCCGCATTACATCCCTCATCTGCGCCGATGTAAACCGCTTCAGGGGAATCCCAAGGTTGGCCTACTGCGTCTGCGCTGTTCTGTAGTTCACCATTAACATAGATATGGATTTTTGTGCCATCCCATACCCCGACAAGGTGAACCCACTCTTTTTCGGGAATTGGGTCTCCGAGTGCTTCAAATCTTTCAGGCGCGCTCTTGATACGATAATGAAACGAAGCTTGGTTAATTCTCCCACCGACATTTTCATGGGCACCGGTTCCAAGTAGATACTGCGACCAACTTGAACATCCCTGCCCTTTCCATATAACGCATTTTCCGTTAGGGGGTACCGTCGCAAATATCCAGGCATGGATCGAGAAACCTTTGGAGTTCTTAAAATTCAAGGCTGCCAAACTATCGGCATCCCCTTTCGTTCCGATGCGAACGTGGTTTTGTGCATCAACGCCGCTGAACTCTATACCTCCTCCGAATTTGGCTTTTGCCCATTTGACATCGCCGACAAAAATGCCATCGCTACCGTTGCCAGAAAGATCTGTAACGGTTTTACCTTTGCCTTCTTCAAATGTCCACATCCCTTGAATCGTATTTTTATCAATCTTTGCATCACTTGTCACTATTATCGCGAAACTCACCACGATAATAGTGCTTGTTGTGAGTATGTAATTCAGATACCGTTTTGCGAAAAACATGGTTTCTCCTCTAAGTCACGCGTGATTGTGACTATGCTTCTTTTGAGATAGGTCGCTACTCTTAACTCAGAGATAATACGATTTTTAAATATACTCAATCATCGAGACAGTTTAGACAAGTGGTGAGCAGGCGTAGAGACCTGCCCTTACAAGTTAATCTCAATTCTTAATCTTCAGTCGAAGTACACCACCCGCAGGGATTTTAACATCCTTATTGAAGGCGACAAGCTCAGTGACGGTTCGGTTACGGAGTTCTACCCATCCATGACCATCATTAGAGGCATGGTCGATCGTTTGAATGACCGCAACACCAGCAGCAGGAATTTCAATATTCTTACGGAATCGGATCAACTTCCTCTTGGTATCCAATTTAGTGGTGGCAAGGTGGAGGGTCTCGCCTTTCAAGTTTACTTCGTTATCGATTAGATTGCGGAGTTCTAACCAGTCATAACCATCGTCCTTAATGATAACAGCCTTCACCTTACCTCCATTATATCGGTTTTCGTTTTCTTGGTCTACAGCGGAGAGGCTTTCATTTATGCGCCGCAATATTTCCAGGTCCGCCTCGATCTGTTTAACCAACTCTTTCAACCGATCAAGCCTCTCCTTTTTAGACACCGTATCTTCTGTCCTTGCTGCGACGATGTTCTTCTTTATCCGACGCAATATTTCGTTATATGCTTTGAGTTGTTCGGCCAACTCTTCCAAGGGGGCAAGACTATTTTTTTTACGCACTGTCTTTGCTGCGGAGACGCTTTCATTTATGCGCCGCAGCCTTTCACGAAGCGTGTTGAGTTGTTTGCGCAGCTCTTCCGTGTGGTTGCTTTTATCCTCCATTTGTTCTCTGCCGTGCTCCGGACGCGCATATTCAGCAGATGCTTCATTCAACCATTTCTCCAATGCCGGGGCATCTGCCCCAACTGCGTCTGCAATGGCACCGAGGAAATGTGGATCGGGATAGAGCATCGGTTGTGTAAAAGCGAAGTTGTGTAGCACCTGTCCATCCTTGGCGATGAGAACGGTCTGTGCGACATTGCGATTGAGTCGGTGGCTGCCCGGTCCTTCACGTCCATCCGGAGATACCGCTATTAATACCGTATTTGGAATCTCTGTTTTTAGCATGTGATGCGCCCATTCAGGTAAAGTCTCAAGATCATCTGCAAGAAGCACAACACCTATCTGGAGTCCTTGATTAGACTTTTCGGCATCCGTTGCCTTGCTATGCCTTTTTTGGAAAGTATCAATTTTAAGGAGCAACTTGGACATGCCAACAAGTCCCCTTATGCCGGCACCATTGGTATCTTGCAAGAATAATACAAGCGGTTTCTCATCTGCTTTGGCGGTGATATCATAGGTCTGACTGTCAAGTTCGCCGTCAATGCTGGTCACCATCAATGCCGGAAGTTTTTCACCAGGTTGCGGTCCAGAGAATATCTTGTTTTCTTCGGACTGCTCAAACAGTGCCGGGTCTTTCACTTTGATGCGTGATTCATCTTTGTACTGTTTCCCGTCCGTCTTTGCAGTTTTCGTTTTTTCCATCCGCTGCTTTTTCTCAGTCTTATCAACCGTTTTTTCCGATTTCTCAGGTGTCTGCGCGAACAGTGAGACTTGGAAAGTTTTCAGTGGAACCAGTTGTGCCATTGATAGTAAGGGTAGACACGTTAGGAGTAAGGTTGCCGCTATCAGTCGTAGGCGCGGCTTCAATTGCACGTCTAACCGTCGATTATTTTTCAAAATAGAATCAATGCGAGACTCCAATTGCGATGGCTGATTGAGTGATAACGCGAGTCGGACAGTCCGGTCTTTGTAACGAACAAGGTCCAATAGACACTGTGCATAGTTTTTTCTAGCACCTGTCAATCGGATGACCCAATCGTCACAAATGCGTTCTCGGAGGCGGACGAGTTCTCGGTTAAGTAGATAGTAAATTGGATGAAAAAAGAAGATCGCGCCGACGAAGTGCAAAAAAAGATTGGTTAACCAATCGCATCGTTGCACATGTGCTAATTCGTGCGCGGCTACCAATTCAAACTGCTCCAAATTCAACGTTCGCGGAATCAGGATGTAGGGCGATAACCAACCGAATGAGACCGGCGATGCTACTTGATCCGAGAAGCAGACAGTGACTGGACGATTTATGTTTAGTTGTTGCGCCAAACGTTGACAGATTAATTGATACGCATCATCAGCCGGTACTGCCTCGCGTCGGAGTTGATGGATTCGGTACAAACCAAACAGGAAGCGAATTAACATCGTCAACGCACCAATTGCCCAAACACACAGCAGTAGATCGGTCTTTGCCCAATCAATGAAGGACTTACTGCCAGCAAACAATTGATTCTTGGATTGTATATCACTTTCAGTGGACGAAATTTCTGATAAATCTGTAGTCAACGGAGTTAAACCGGATACGTCTATCGGCTTCGCCTGCGCTAATTCTGGGACCGTGTTGCCGATGGAGAATGCTGGTACAAACTGATTCAAACCGAATAAGATCGGAAGGCTGAGTAAAGACAACAGCCAGAGCAGATGAAAAGTGGTGTTGGAACGACAACTTTTGTGGAATGGGGAAGTTGCGACGAACCATATCAAGCCGATCAGAAGCATCCACTGCCACGAACAATTGAGCAAGGAAAGTAGGATTTGCTTAGTCATCGTTTTTTTCTCCTTCAGGTTGATAGTTGTTAATTAATGCTTGTAAGCGGTTGTGTTCATCTGAGTCGGTTTGTCGCACTTCGAGGAGTGTGTTCACCAGTTTTTCGGCTGAGTTGTCAAAAAGGCGTTCCAGCAAATCGTTGAGCATGGAATGCGTAATCTCTGTCTCTTTGACCAAAGGTTGGTAAACAAACGTCCTACCATCCACTTGATGCGACAAAAAGCCCTTCTTTTCGAGACTCTTCATAGTCGTGGCGACAGTCGTATAAGCGAGTTTGCGATCAATGTTATCAAGGACATCATTGACTGTGGCACGCGTCAGTTTCCATACCACTTTCATCACTTCAAGTTCTAATGGGTGCAATCTTTTGGTTTTCATCTGATTTGATCCTTATCTAATGGGTTTCAATGGGTTTCTACAACTGATAAGACAATGCTCTTTCCCACGAATGTTCGCAATTACGCATCCTAAATACTAATTCTGAATACGTAGTAAT
>RKRO01000502.1 GCA_007571355.1 Candidatus Poribacteria bacterium
GAGAAACGCCATACCTACCAAGGCGTTAGCCCCAGAGGGGCGAAATGTGTATCTAAAAAAAATGTCCAAAGTTTAGTATATATTATTTTGGGGGAAAATATGAATTTTAGTAAACAGGTTTATGCTTTGGCTTTCTTGATGATGTTATCTCTACCTTTAACGGTTATTGCCGATGAGGAGACCGAAGAAGTTGTTAGAATGGAAGAGGTCGTGGTTACTGCACGCAAACGTGAGCAAAGGTCTTTTGAAGTACCACTCTCCGTTTCAACGCTCCAAGGGGAGAGATTCGATACAATACGCTCGTCAGGGATGGATATCCGTTTTTTGTCGAATCGCACGCCGAGTTTGCAGATGGAGTCGTCGTTTGGACGCATTTTTCCACGCTTTTATATCCGCGGCCTCGGCAATACGGATTTCGACCTCAACGCTTCACAGCCGGTTTCGCTGCTCTACGACGGCGTTGTGCTTGAAAACGCCCTGCTAAAGGGATTTCCTGCCTTTGATTTGGATCGGGTTGAGGTGTTGCGGGGCCCACAAGGCACACTGTTTGGACGCAATACCCCTGCAGGTATTGTGAAGTTTGAATCGGCGCGTCCGACGCAGACCTTGGAAGGGTACGGACGGCTGAATTACGGGCGATTCAATAGTAGTAATTTTGAGGGAGCGGTGTCGGGACCAATTGTTTCATCTGTGCTGTCGGCGCGGCTTTCCTTGCTTGCACAGTGGCGGGGCGACTGGGTGGATAATGAACATACAAGTGAAGATGATGTCTTAGGTGGGCATCAGGACTTGGCGGGGCGCGTCCAATTGTTGTGGACACCGCTACCGGCGTTAGAAGCACGGTTCAAAGTCCACGCGCGCGATCTTGACGGCACCGCACGCCTGTTCCGCGCGAATATCTTATCAAAGGGTGAGGGTGGACTGGTGCAGGATTTTTCCCGGGGCAGCATTGCACACGACGGACGTAATGAGCAGACTCTCAGCACACAAGGTTTGAACGTTGAGGTGCGTTATGATATTGGGGACTTCCAACTAATTTCGCTGACCGGATTTGAACGCCTGATTAATTTCTCGCGAGGCGACATCGACGGCGGATACGGAGCTGTGTTTCTTCCAGCGAGTGGTCCCGGCGAGATTCCTTTTCCTTCCGAAACCGCGTCCGGTATTCCGAACCTGCAACAGTTTAGCCAAGAAGTCCGATTGATGAGTCCCGCAGCGCGCCGTCTCGATTATCAGTTCGGATTATACTATTTCTATGAGTTCGTGGAGATGGAAGATTTCAACTATGATACACTGGCGGGTGGTGTCTTAGATGGCATGGCGCGCCAAGAGCAGGAAGCAACCGCAGGGGCAGCATTCGCCGCCTTAACCTTTCAAATGCTTGAGAATTTGGAGCTGGGTGCTGGCTTACGATTATCTCACGATGCGAAGGACTATACGGCGTGGCGGGATCAAGCACCTGCTATTACCGAAGCGGGTCCGTTGAGCCCTATCCATGAGAACCCACAAGATACAGTATGGAGTGGGGATATGAGTTTTCGGTACCAAGTATCACAAAATGTGCAGACGTATTTACGCGCAGCGCGCGGGTTTCGCGCACCGAGCATTCAGGGACGTTTGCTATTTGGGGACGTGGTCACCGTCGCCGATACCGAGACGATTCACTCTCTTGAAGGCGGCACGAAATTACGTTTGTGGGAACATCGATTGCATCTGAACATGGCGGCGTTCCAGTACTTTATGCAGGATCAGCAATTGACTGCCGTCGGCGGTGAGACGAACTTCAATCGGTTGGTGAACGCTGACAGCACGGTTGGACGCGGTATTGAAGCGGAGTTGACCTTCGCGCCAATCGCGGCACTGGAAATATCAGCAGGACTCAGTTACAACCAAACGCGTATTGACGATCCGAATGTGGCGATACAAGGGTGTGGTGCGCCGTGTACGATGCTGGATCCGCTTGTTAGTGATGGCATTTTTTCCATTGATGGGAACAGTCTGCCGCAGTCTCCGAGATGGATTGCAGATGTGGCACTGAGCTACGCGCTTTCGCTTCCGGGCGGTGTCCATCTTGTCGCATCCACGGATTGGGCGTATCGCAGCCGAGTGCGGTTCTTTCTCTATGACTCTGTGGAATATGCCGACGATTGGCTTTTGGTGGGCGGTGTTCGGCTTGCTTGTCTGTTACCGTCCACCGATATAGAGATAGCATTGGTCGGACGGAACATTCTTGATGATACGTCTCCAACCGGAGGCATTGATTTCAACAATCTGACGGGATATGTCAATGAACCGCGGTTCTGGAGTCTGGAATTGGTGCGGCGTTTTTGACCACTGCTTTGAACTTGACACGTTGCGACGTTTGTGATAAATTTTCCATTATGAAAATTGTAGTTGCGCCTGATTCATTCAAAGGGAGCGTTAGTGCGCTCGAAGCTGCGTGCGCGATTGAGCACGGCCTGCGCCGCGTGTTCCCCGATGCCGTTATTGACAAAATCCCGATGGCAGACGGGGGCGAAGGGACTGTGCAATCGCTCGTTGATGCTACCGGGGGGCACCTCCGAACACAACGCGTGTTGGCACCTCTGGGAAACGAGGTTGATGCACAGTTTGGTATCCTCGCCGATGGCGAGACCGCTGTCATTGAGATGGCATCCGCCTCCGGTCTCACCCTTGTCGCATCAAACGAACGGAACCCACTCCGTACAACGACCTACGGGACTGGGCAGCTGATTCATGCCGCTTTGGAAGCCGGATGTAGACGCTTAATTATTGGTATCGGCGGCAGCGCGACGAACGATGGCGGTGCTGGAATGGCAGAGGCACTCGGCATCCGATTGCTCGATAAAAAAGGCAAACAGATTCCGCGCGCGGGTGAAGGTCTCGGACACTTGGCATCAGTAGATGTATCGGGTTTACACCCAGCGGTTGCTGAAACAGATACCGTTGTCGCCTGTGATGTCAACAATCCGTTGACGGGTCCAGACGGCGCATCACACGTCTACGGACCGCAGAAGGGTGCCACGCCTGAAATGATTAAGACGTTGGACGCGCATCTGGCACATTTTGACAGCATTTTGACGCGGACGCTTGGCAAATCTTTTAACAACATACCGGGAGCAGGGGCTGCCGGTGGACTCGGTGCCGGATTGATGGCGTTCCTCGATGCGGAATTGCGACTCGGCGTTGATATTATGGTGGATGCCGTTAACCTCAGAGAACGGGTGAAGGGTGCTGTTCTCGTTTTCACAGGTGAGGGACAACTGGATTTTCAGACAGCCTTCGGGAAAACGCCTGTCGGTGTTGCGAAGGTCGCGAAGACGCATAATATCCCTGTGATCGCGATTGCAGGGGGTATTGGTGAAGGAGCGGAAGCCGTCTACGAAACTGGAATTGATGCGATGCTGGGCATCGCACAAGAGCCCATGGATTTAGAAGATGCGGTTGCAGACGCGGCACGGTTGATTGCTGACACCGCGGAGCAGGCTGCACGATTGATTGCCATTGGTTATGGCGGGTTGGAAAGTTAAGAAAGGTTGGAAGAATGGAAACGTGGGAGAAAAGAATCAATATGCTTCTTTTCTCCCACTTGGCTACAGCACAGCGGCGTGTGCTTACGATTGTAACAATACCGGCGTATCTTTCATGAAATCGTCCGTCTCGGTTTGCCACATTTTCATATCTGCAGCAAGTGAGCGGATGCGGTCGGCATGTTCAGGCAAGTCGGCAAGGTTTGTTGTCTCCCACGGATCCTGTTCCAGATCAAAAAGTTGGATGTAATCTGTCCCTTTACCTGT
>RKRO01000007.1 GCA_007571355.1 Candidatus Poribacteria bacterium
ATATACGAGAACCCCAAAAATTCAAAGGACAGCTCACTCTTCCTAAGTATCATATTTTCCACTGCAGTACACTCGAGAGAATGCAGAAAAAAAAACGGTATGACAGATACCACGCATCAAGTCGAACGGATGGAAAATTTCTCCTAAAACTTCCTCCCACTAATGAACCAAGCCTACATGAATTGGTTCTGTGTCGGTATTGTCTAAATGAATTAGGACAAAAATTCCGCGAGAATGTTTTTCCTAATGAACCGGAGAATTTTCCTTTGGCAGATTGGCTTGAACCCTTCTTCGATTATTCGTCAGAAGATTGGCAAAAGCGTTCTGAGAGTTGTCGCGAAGCAGCAAATTGGACGTGTCAAGAATGCAGTATTAATCTTAAATCTGATCCACATTTGCTCCATGCACACCATAAATGGGGAACCAAGTTTGGTGCTCCCGAAGTTCTGATCGCGCTCTGTATTGGTTGTCATGCCGAACAACCTGGAGGTGGACACCGAATGTTAAAATACTATCCAGATTATCAAGATTTCATGGAAAACTACGGCAAAAAGTAGCAAAGATTAACGAACAATCAACATCAACCTCACGATAACTGGCAGCGGCGTTTGCCACAAAACATGTGAGACGTATCACCGGCTCACAATACGTTGTTGTTTGAGCATCTCTATTTCCTGCCGGAGTTCCCGAATCTGTTCCGCTTGTGTCTGATCCTTTCTACCTCGCCATGCCATGATGACTTGCGGTATACCGACAACGATGACAATAAAGCTTATTAAAGCGATCACAAACCCAAATATCATGTTCAATCGTTTGTCCATTTCTGTAACTTTGATGTCAACATGTGCTTTCAATCGATCCTCGGACTCTTTGACGATCGAATCTATTTTTTCAAGGTCCTTTACAGTAAGTTCGCTGAATACAGGTGCCGCAAAAATCAAAAGTGCAGTGATAAAAATCAGGATTAATTTCATTTTCTAGTCCTTGTTATTTTCAGCAGAAGAAAACACAACCGAACAGGTTATGCGACAAGGGACAACTTGCATTACATATAGTAACGGAATGACGGATGTGGTTCCCGCTCTGATCCCACTTCTGCCATGATACCACCAACTCTCCGAGAAAAAAAGAGGGTCACCGGATGGGCACTGCTCATGCTTGCTGTATTCCAATTCATACGGGCAAGCCCGAGGATATCTGAGGCAACCTGATGCATGTCAACATCATCGTCACTTACAAGTTTTACTGGAGCAGGGATGTGAGGGCCGGGATATGTCCGCCATTCAGGCATATAACCTGTGGTGAATAGATATGTGGCAGTCTTATTCACTGTGCAGAGAGTTCCTCTTCTCGGTGGATACTTTCCATAAGTCAAAAGTCGAAATTGCGTCGGCATAATATTAATTAATTCGACTATCGGAATATCACGAAAACCGTGCCGAAAGCCTTCACGCTCTGAGTCATCAAATCTTGATGTTTTATGAAGGACGATACGCTGCGGATTTCCGCCTATTTGTTCGTTATATTTTTCAAGAATCTGAGTTGATAGTTTGGCCGCCTGATCTTCTGTTAGGTGTACACTACGCCCTTGCCTTTCATTCCAAGGAATGGCGTTTCCGCGAAGCACAAATCCTTCACCGAGACTTGAAAACGCTTGTGCTAAACTTGAGTAAACAAGATGTTGTCGTTGCGTTCGCAGGTGATGAAAACTGATACCAACAAAGCAGGTCTCTGGTCCATCTGCCTTAAACCGCCATGGGATACCTCCTCCTTTATAATAGAGCCCCACGCTCATGTTCCACGCTCGCGTCGCAGCGTCTTGATTGGTATCCTGATCTTTAAACAAATTGTTTGTCCCAATTTGGATCGGCATGTGAGATTCCATCGTCCGTGCTTTCAGTGCTCTCCTGAAATTCCGGTTCAGCAGGTCAGTCTCTGTTTCTTCTATGTCCCATAAAAATAGCTGCCCTTGCTCACGTGAGACCTGCCGCTTTTTGATGAGATTCCGTTCTCTTGGAGTTAGAGACTTTGAGATACTCCAGCATGTTTGTGCCACGGAATCAGGTAGGCAGCATATCACAATATCGGGGCGGATATTGGTGTTATTGGCTGATTTCTCTACTCCATCTGCATAAAGATCCAACACTTCCTTAAAGCGGGATCTTGCATTACCTCTCGACAATGCGGATCCAAGTTTATCGTCACCAATTTCTGCCATCCACTGATCACTCATTACAAGTGAGGTTCGGAAAATAGATTCAAATCCGGGAAAATCCAAATATTGTGTAGAATCTTTAATGTCCGATGAAATAGGAACACGACACCGTTCAATCCATCGCGCAGCGTTCTTTAGTAATGCCGCGTTTCCAACAAAACCAATGCGGATCTCTCTTTTATGAGCAGTGCCAAAACGAAGATCAAAAGGGCCTGCTTTAGTGAGACCTGTTTTTGGATCGCCAGCAGTTACAGGGGCACCAAACTCAATCTGGGGAGGAGATAACTGGGTAAGCATAACCTCAACGGACATCTTCAGTTTCCTCCAATTGCGAAATTGCTTGCCTAAATTCCGATTCTAATTGTTTCAGTTCCTTTATATCCAGTTTTTCAAATTCTTCAGTGAAATCTCCAGGGACAGCCACATCGTCGTCTTCATAGTTTGTATCCAACTTCTCAGAATGTTTAATACCCCATGCATCATCACCAAAATCACGGGCAACAGTTGCCGATAAGCCTGACCGGATTCGGATTTGGTGTCCTCCTAGTTCAAGAACTTTGTTTGCTGATATCATTGGGGTTTGAACATTGGTAAATCCTGTATTGAGAGCAAAGGTACCCGGTTTTTCTCCTGAGAGTACCCATGCCCAGAATACGAGATCATTGTGGATGATGTTATTGTAGTCACGACTTTGATGCTTTGTAGAAAATCTGTTAACTAGATCTCCTTGCAAAAGTGATGTTCTCCCATCAGTGGTGAAAACATAACTTGGGAGTACAACAAGCGTCCAAACATCGCCAAAACGTTCAAATCGAAACCAAAAAGATTTGTGCTCCCAGTAATCCTTTATCTTTTTCACTACCGTCCGGGTTGCGCGACGCAAACGTGCTTGATACTTGATTCTTCTAGGTCCCTCGTCAGTTCGAGGGAAATATGCGCGCATACGCTCTTTATCGATCCAGAGCCCTTGCGCTTCAAGATGCCTATAGAAACACTCATTAAGAATCCACACGAAACACCGTTCTTCATAAGTGTCTATGAATTCTTCAACAGTCATCTTTCCTATATCATTGGTGTCAATCACAGCATAGAGCGGATTGGCAGGAGTAGAAAGATTGTCAAAGCAGAAAAGCCTCCCTTTATATGTCATGAACGGCGGTAACCAATCCGCGCCGGTTTTTTCCCACACCTCCTTTGCCTTTCGTGCTTCACTGCCAGCGTACCAAACCACTTCAGGAAGACTGACGACCTCAAGGAGATTGGTGGCATAGCGAGTAAAGTTATCGCTACTGGAGGCAGTCTTTGTAATCATATCCACAACTTCAGGACGCCGGGAGATTGTTATCTCAAAAGCTGTGTTATCATCAATGGGCCCAAAGTTCACCTCATTTTTGTTTTTCTCACTTTCCTGCCATACGTCCGATAGACCTGATCCAGCCTTTTCCATTTCTTCTGCACCATAAAATAGGTCAGCTATAACTGGGTTCCGATATCCTCGGATGCCGCGTGCTCCCTTTTTTATTTCTGTTTCAAAAGCGTCTTTTATTTCTTCTTGAGACGTACCCATCATC
>RKRO01000560.1 GCA_007571355.1 Candidatus Poribacteria bacterium
GCTAGGTCCTTGTGCGAAATATCCGCTATCAGGTTGCCCGGCGCGCCCCTTGACCCATGTTGAATTCATGTAGTATCCATCGCGGGCATTTGCGGTAGCTTCTGTCGTTGCTTTTGCAGTTATTTGTGCTCTCTTTTTCTCAACGTTGGCACTTGCCTCATAAGGTCCCTGCCAGTGCGTTTGTGCTGGCAGAATTGACAAAGCCGCGAAGACGACAATCGTAAAGAGAAACTTAAAATTTGTCATGATTTCTCCTATCACCTTAACGAGATAAGCCTAAGAATTCATAGGCATCAATGTAACCGTCTGGAAGTTCGTAGACGGTTATTCCTGGTGGGATTTCACCTTTGTCGAGATAAGATTCGTATAGATGTGCCGTATCTGGATGCCCACGCGTCACACCGGCATATTTATGGGTAGCCCCATCTTCGTCTGTCCAATAATCCCACCTGACATAAACGACATCAGGATATAAGAGGTAGATTTTACCGTCTGTATCCCCTGTAACCCCTACGTTTTCAAGTGATTTTCCTTGTTTCCAAAATTCGACGATCAAACGTTTTTGCAGCTCCAGAGCTTTACGCATATCCGAATCCGCCATTGAAGCAAGACTATCAAAAATATCCGGTTCTGGAAAACCAACTGGAATTTCAGGGTAGGGGCCAAATCCAAATGGTGACACAGGCACGTCAGTGCGTTCTGCCTCAGTATCAATCACATCGCTCGGTAATAAGGCATCCACCATTTCAACGTTATCCGTATTGTGAGGGGGTAATGCTTCTTTCTTTTCAGGCATCGGTTGGGTATCCTCGGAGATCATAGGCATTTCCGATGATACCAACGGATCGGTATCCATCGGTTCAAAACTCTGATTGACACCAGCATCTTTCTTGTTTTCGAGGTGTTGTAGAAACACATCAGTCTGAGCGAATTCCGCTTCAGTGGTGCGACGCACATGCCAACTATAAAACAGGCTTCCACTAACAATCAGAACGAAGAAAACAAGCCCCGCAAGGAACAATCGGTTGGTGAGAATATCACGAAACATACAGAACCTCTCAATTGGTATGCATTACAAGGTGAAAATACGTTTTTCATCTAAAAAGTCTCACACAAAAGGCGTGTGGCGTATCATAGCACGCTAAATCGCACTTTGCGTAAGCACTACATAATTATAGGATCGAAATATGTCTTTTTTGAAAAAAAAAATGACAAATTTATGACAATTGATTAGGCAAGTGTACAAAGGGGTCGTTGGTTAAATATTTTTTTAGAATATGCCTTCAATATGCACTAACAGTGCGGGATGCAGTTCCACAGCATAAGGTGCTGCGTCTGTTAGTCGCTTGTGTGGGTGCGGTAATTTTTCGAGTGCTGCGATTGTGTGTGCCTGAATCTCTTGCAGTGTCGGGAAATTGTATGCCAATTCTCCGTTCTGGATGATCGGAATGAGCAGCGGTTGCCCTTCAGAGACTTCTTCAGCCCAAAGCGTTACCTGATCCTTCGTCCAATTCCCATCGGCATCGGTTAAGCGATAGATCTGCTTCTTTCCCGGTATCGTCGCTTTGGACGGCTCATCAAGCGACTTCTTTCCGACGGGCCCACCATCACTTTCGACCAACTTATAGACACCACTCAGCGCAGAAGTGCCACCCTCACCTGTAAATGAATTGAAATTAGCACCCGTAGCGAGCCGCGTGCCGACACCGAAACTATCAATAGGCGCGCCGTTTCTGAGAAGACTATCTATCTGATACTCGTCCAGTTCATGGCTCGCGATAATTTGGACGTAACCCAGCCCTTCAGCGTCAAGGATACGACGTACCTGTTGGCTGAGTGTCAAGAGATCGCCGCTGTCGAGCCGGACCGCACGTAACCGTGTGCCGCGCACTTCCATCTCCTTAGCAACGACGCATGCGTTTCGCGCCCCTTGAAGCGTATCGTATGTATCAATCAGGAGCGTCGTATTGTTTGGAAAGGCTGCGGCGTAATCGCGGAACGCCCTTAACTCAGTCGGCCGTTCAGAGACGAATTTATGTGCCATTGTCCCGACGTACGGAATATCGAAATAGTGTCCTGCAAGCACCAACGACGTGCCGCTGGCACCGCCTATAAAGGCGGCGCGCGCAGCCAAGATACCAGCATCCCTGCCATGTGCGCGGCGCGCCCCGAAGTCGAAAACAGGTCTGCCACGCGCCGCATGCACAATCCGAGCGGCTTTTGTCGCAATCAACGTCTGGAAGTTCATGACGCAAAGCAGATACGTCTCAAAGAGTTGGACATCGCGTGATCTGCCGGTGACGTTAATAATCGGCTCGTTTGGAAAAACAGGCGTGCCTTCAGGAACTGCGAAAACGGAGCCGTCAAAACGGAAATCCCGAAGTGAAGCGAGATACTCGACACTCAGATCGCCGCGTTCTGCCAGCCAGTCCAACGCAGCATCTGTCCAACGCAGGTTTAAAATGTAGTGGACAACCTGCTCCAATCCAGCGGTGATGAGGTACTGCCCTTGTGGAATTTTGCGGACGTAGTAGTTCGCTGTAATAACGGAGTGATTCTGTGCATCGAAATCCGCTTGTCCCATCGTCAGTTGATAGTAATCCACGAAAAGCGACATATTACCTTCTGTGACCAAGGCGGATGTGGGTAATGTGTGTCCATCCTTATTCAGAGACGTTTTCATGCTTACAACCTATCCAGTTCTAAACTTACTATATTTTCCCTGTTTTATTGGAACGTGTCAAGTCTTTCTGACAGTGCAGATCCCACGAAAGGATACCGCCGAAAAACTGATATAGGGTGTAACCCGCGCCTATTCTCTTTTGAGTGCAGGCGCGTGTCCCTGGCTCATCATTTGGATTTTCAGCAAATTTCAATTTCTTTTCTGGAGGGCTGAATATTCAACTTTTTTGTAGGGTTCTGGGTACCTATGAGCTGCGCTAAGATCGAGCGTTTATCGGATTTTCCGACGCTCGTTTTTGGAATCTTATCAACAAAGATAAATGTATCTGGAATCCAGAACTTCGGAAATTCAGATGCAAGTTGTTGTCTAAGGATATCCGATATATTTTCGCTTGTTTTTTCCGTGCAGACAACAACAGCGACGGGGCGTTCACCCCACTTCTCATCGGGTATACCCACAACGGCTGCTTCGCAGACATCAGGGTGCTTTAGGAGTGCAGTTTCGAGGGCAACACTTGAAATAGACTCGCCACCACTTCGGATGAGTGCCTTCGCGCGGTCAACTATCTGTACGTAACCTTCTACGTCAATCGTCGCCAGATCGCCTGTGCGCAACCACCCATCAGTTGTAAAGTGTTCGGGTGTCCGTTCAATTTTATAATAGCGGTTCGCTGTCCACGGACTCCGCACTTGCAGTTCTCCGACCGTCTTACCATCCCATGGAAGTTCTTTGAAACCGTCCGTTGTTTCAGCCGCGAGGCGGAGTTCAACACCCGGTATAGGTCGCCCCTGTTTCGCCTTGATTCGCCATTTCTCGGTATCTGTCAAATTCTGATGTACGGCGCGCAGTTTTGAGAGGGTCCCGGTAGGCGACATCTCTGTCATCCCCCAAGCATGACAGATTTCAACACCGAGCTCTTTCTCATAAACCTCAATGAGGGACGGCGGCATCGCTTCCCCGCCAACAATCAATCGCCGCAATGTGGAGATGTCCGCCCTTCTTTTGCGGAATTCGGGATAAGCCGCTGCCCAAACCGTCGGGACACCTGCAGCGACAGTGACACCTGTATCAGCAATAAGGGTAGCAATAGAAGAAGGTTTGGCACCGGGGAGTACGATATCTGCACCAGTAAACATACTTGCGTAAGGCAGTCCCCATGCCATTGCGTGGAACATTGGAACGATCGGCAAGACGACATCCGCCTCGGTCAACCCGAAGACATCGGCTTGATTCGCTGCCAGCGTATGGAGATACATGGATCGATGTGTGTAGAGAACGCCGCGTGGTTCTCCGTGCGTTCCGCTGGTATAGCAAAGTCCCATCGGAGAATTTTCGTCTCCGATATCCCATGTATACGCTGGTTCAGCCTCAGACAGCAGCTGCTCATAACAGGGATCGGTATCCGTGGACTTCGGACCGAAGTAGACAGGACGTATAGAATCAATCTTATCCTGCAATGCCTGAAATTGAACTGCGTATGCACTATCCACAAAGACGAGTTTGTCCTCTGCCTCGTGGATAATTTGCGTCAACTGCACCGGTGAGAGACGTACATTGAGTGGGTGTAACACGGCACCGAGGCACGGAATGGCGTAGTAGAGTTCCAAATGTTGATAGGTGTTGGAAGCATACGTCGCGATTCTATCGCCGCACTGGACACCCAATTGGCTCAGCGCGTTCGCCAAGCTTTGCACCCGCTCGTATAACGTCGCATAGTCATAACGATGCAGTGTCCCGTTGGGTAGCAGCGTCGTAACCTGCTTATCCGCGTGTATGCGGTAGGCGTGTTCCAAAATCTGTGTAAGCGTCAACGGATGGCTCATCATAAAGTTGGGCATCTTTTAAAGACTCGGTTTCCTTATATCAAAAACAGGTTTTTAACATTTATCATGGGAAATTGCCAAAAAAATTAATCACAGGACAAAGATTCTATCTATGATCATCAGAAATTGTTACAAATTTCCTCTATTTTAGCACAACATCAGCGTTTTTTCTACAAAAAGCGACACCATACGCTACCCCAAACTTTAATTTGCATTTCCAAGGAAAATAATGCATAATTAAGCACGTTAATATACCCACAAACAGAGCATTGGACGAATGGAAAACTACGCCCAATTCGTCCGATTTTCATAATAAATAGGAGAAAAAAATAAATGTCAATATCAGACAATAGATGGTATTTCTGGTGCGTTATGGCGATTCTATTAAGTATCGCATTCGTAATACCGATGCCTGTTAGTGCCGACGGACTGAAGGTAGTCGTTCAAGATCAAAACGGGAATGCTATCCCAGAAGCAAAAGTGCAAATCGGCAACCAAGAACAGGCAACAGATGAATCTGGTGCCGTTACGTTCAGTGACGTGTCAGGTGCCCAGTCGTTGACAGTATTCGCCCTCGGTTTTTCAAGTAAGCGGATTAATATCGCTGCTGGCCAAACAGAAGCGACAATAGTGCTCGCGCCTGTCCAAACCGTTGATGCAGTTGTCGTCGTCGGTACACGTAGTATTGGGCGCCGCGCCTTACAAGCCCCCGTTCCCATTGAAGTGGTTGACCGAGAGCAGCTCAGCATTACCGGTCAATCCGAAACGGGGCGCGTCCTTCAGATGTTAGTTCCCTCCTTCAACTTTTCCAGTTCCACAATTAGTGACGGTACAGATGCACTGCGTCCGGCGACGCTGCGGGGTTTGGGGCCCGATCAAACGCTCGTGCTTGTTAACGGCAAACGTCGCCACAAAAGCGCGTTGTTGCACGTCAACACATCGGTAGGTCGGGGTACGGCTGGTACAGACTTCAACGCGATTCCATCCTCAGCAATTGAGCGGATTGAGGTGCTACGCGACGGGGCGGCAGCACAATACGGCTCTGATGCTATCGCCGGTGTAATCAATATTGTGTTGAAAGACGATGTGGATACAGGCGATGCCGACATCTATTGGGGCCAAACCTACGAAGGTGATGGTGATACATGGAATGCTAACGCAAACTACGGCATGAGAGTCGGTGAAGCAGGGTTCCTCAACCTCACTGCCGAATGGCGAGACAGATACCGTACAAACCGTGCAGGACTCACGGGCACCCAACAATACGATTGGGTGGATGTAGATCCGGGTAGACCGGCAGATGAGGTCCTTGAAATCGAGAATGCTGATGGGACCGTGACAGAGAAACCGGTATGGTTCGATTCGCGCGAATATACCTTTGAGCGTCAGAACTTCCGCATCGGGGATGCCGATTCTACCCAAAAAGTTGGGTTCTATAATTTCGGACTTCCGCTCGCTGCGGGTTTAGAACTCTACTCCTTCGGCGGACACTCCACACGCCAAAATAACAGCGCAGGTTTCTATCGCAGAGCCAATCAAGCGGACCGAACCGTCACAGAAATTTACCCAGACGGGTTCCTGCCAGAGATCAACACCAACATCGGCGATACCTCTCTCGCTTTAGGGGTGGCGTGGACACACGAGGCGACCGACCTGAACGCGGATGTTAGCATCAACCACGGATTGAATACGTTTGGCTTTCTGATTTCCAACTCCCTGAACGCCTCTTACGGTCAAAGCAGCCCGACTTCAGCAGATGCGGGGGGCTTTGAGCTCTCACAAACAGCATTCAATTTAGATGTTACCTATCCGTTGGCCTATCAATCCTCGCTTATCAACCTTGCAGGAGGTGTCGAATTCCGCAGGGAAGGCTACGGCATCCATGCAGGTGAACCGCTTTCATGGATTAACGCTGGACTCGGTGCAGACGGTGCCGCGGGCGGTATCCAGGTCTTCCCGGGTTTCCGCCCTGATAACGAAGTGGACGAAAACCGGACCAATATTGCAGGTTACCTGGACTTCGAATCTTATCTCAGTGGACAGCCGGGTGCTGGACTCCTCGTCGGCGCAGCGGTACGCGGTGAGCAGTATAGCGACTTCGGGGCGACTGTCACAGGAAAAGCGACGGCTCGTTACGACCTAACGAAGCAGGTTGCGGTTCGTGCTGCGGGTAGCACCGGTTTCAGAGCACCTTCCCTACAGCAGCTCTACTTTAATAACATTAGCACACAATTCAAGGTAGACGCTGACGATATTGATAGTGATGGAAACACAGAGGAATTGGTCGCGCTTGAAGTCGGTACATTCCGGAACGATAGCGATGCCGCGCGGGCACTCGGTATCCCTGAACTCAAGGAAGAGACTGCATTCAACGTCTCCGGTGGTTTTGTGTTGAAACCGCTTGAGAAGATGTGGCTTAGTATCGATGGATTTCTTATTCAAATCGATGATCGCATTGTGCTAAGTGGTAGTTTCAGTGCTGATAACGTCGCAGGTTTAGCCGCAGCCGGCGCGAGCAGCGCGCAGGTGTTCACGAACGTCGCACAGACACGCACACAAGGGGTTGATGTCGCGGCAGGCTACCTGCTAGCGCTCGACAACGAATCCCTGCTTAACTTGCGGGCTGCATTGACGTGGGCGGATACGGAAGTTATCGGCGATGTGGATGCACCTGAAATTCTTATCGGCCTCGAAGATACCCTCTTCCCCTCACAGGAACGCTCTATGATTGAAGAGTGGCAACCAAACACTCGGATTAATCTGAGTGCAGATTACATCATTGGCGATCTAACGATCGGCGGTGCTTTGCGGTACTTCGGCAGCTACACCGTTCAAGAAGGAAGTGGTGACGATCCCGCCCGACAGACGTATGGCGGGAAATGGTTGACTGATATTCAGGGGAACTATAAACTGAACGAAGGGCTTTCGTTGACCATTGGGGCAAACAACCTGCTCGATCAGACACCAGACCTGAACGAAATTGGGCAGTCCCGCGGCGGAACTTTAGAAGATAGCACGGGGCATGTCATCGTTGACTCACCGGGGGTATTCACCTACTCGCGGAGATCCGCACCGTTCGGTTTCAACGGCGGACTTTACTACGCGAAGTTGTCCTATCGTTTTTAGGACAACTGCTATCGGCGCACAGAGAATAATAAAATCAGGCGCGGTTTGAACCGCGCCTGATTTACAATTTTTATTGCATCTATTTGCACACTGTGCTAAATTGCCTTCGAGATTTTAAACGATAAGGAGTGTACTGAATGCATCGAAACCTCTTAATCTTCTGTGTGGTGGTGCTGTTTGTCGGTGCCGTTGTTGCGCTGAGTATCCGCTCTGTTGAGAGTCAAAGCGATATGGTGCAACGTGGTAAATATCTTGTAGATGCAGTCGCCGCGTGTGGATATTGCCATACGCCGCGTGCGGGTGCCGAATATAACATGGATATGTATCTTGCTGGGCACCCGGCAGGACAGCCTTATCCACGTTACAATTTCAGCATGATGCAACAGGGCATTTTTACCCTCACATCGCCACAAATGAGCGCGTTCTCCGGTCCCTTCGGAACGAGTTTCGCCTCGAACCTAACGCCTGATAAAGTGACTGGCTTAGGGGAATGGACAGCGGAAATGTTCATTAACGCAATGCGTACAGGACTTCATCAAGGTGTGGAAGGCAACCGCCCCATCTTACCCCCGATGCCTGTGAAGCACTATGCACAGATGAACGACGAAGATTTGAAAGCGATCTGGGCGTACCTCAAGACGATAAAACCTGTCAAAAACGAGGTAAATCCGCCACTGAATCAACGCGGTCGCCCGTATTAAAATGGTTATCAGTTGTCAGTTAAACCTTAAATGATGGGCTTCACTATAACTCTGAGCCCAGGAGGTTATACAAAAAAATGGCATCAGCAAAAGACTCTGTCCGTATCGCCGTCGTCGGGATGGGGATCGGTAGACCGAATGGCGCAGCACTTGCGAGAAACCCCCGCGGCAATGTTGTCGCACTCTGCGATTTACTTGAAGATCGGATGAAAGCCTTCGCTCAGGACTTGCCCGACAAGGTCAAATTCTATACAGATTACAAAGAAATGTGCAAAGCCGCCGATATCGACGCAGTATTCGTTGGCACGCCGAACCAGTGGCATGTCCCGATTGCATTAGAAGCCGTGCGGAACGGTAAGCACGTCATGGTAACGAAACCGCTTGCGGATTCTGAAGCTGCGGCAAAAACATTGGTCGCAGCAGCGGAGGCAGCCGGTGTCGTTAATATGATGTCGCTCTCTACACGCTTTGGAAAGGATTGCCAATACCTCGGCAATCTTGCACGTGATGACTATTTTGGCGAACTCTACTACGCCCGCGCGCGAAGTGTCCGTAGGAGCGGGATCCCGGCATGGAACCTCGGCTTCATCCAGAAAGGCGGCGGTGCGTTCCGTGATATGGGTGTCCATGTGCTTGACTCGGCATGGTGGATCCTCGGACTGCCGAAGCCAATAGCAGTGTTAGGGGCCGCGGGCGCGAAGTTCGGTCCCCGAGGACTCGGCTACTGGAATGGGACAAAAGCACCTAAAGAGATCTACGAGAAATATGACTCCGATGACTACGCGGGTGGGTTTATTACTTTTGAAGGCGGAGTCGGTTTGCAGGTCGAAAGTTTCTGGGCATCACACCAACCCGACGAATTTCAGATCGAACTTTTCGGCACAGAAGCAGGGGCGACGCTGAAACCGCTACGACTCTATCGAACCGACAAAAAAGGTGAATTTGAGAACATAGATGGGAAGCCCCCCAAGAGTAAGCATGCAGCAACGTGGGATGCTATCGCTGATCACTTTATCGAATGCATCTTGGATGACGTAACCTGCAAAGCACCCCTCCGTCACGGATTGATCGTGCAGCAGATGATGGAAGGGCTACTCAAAAGTGCCGAGACAGGGCGGGAAGCCGAAATTGACGCAGCTGTAGAGGCTTAAAAAATGGCAGTTGAAATCACAACGCTCCGCAACGATTTTAAAAAGGACGGTTTCGCTATCGCCCGGAGCCTCTTTACGCGAGATGAAGTCCAACGGCTTAAGTCAGAATGCATCGACATTTTGGCAGCCGTTAAAGTGGAGACGGGTGCAGTCGCTGGACACGGCGTACATGTCGGTTTAGCTGCGCGGAGTCCGGTCTTCCAAAAAGCGGTCGGCGACGAGCGATTGCTCGACATCTTAGAAGGCATTCTTGCACCAGATATCGAATTTCTGAGCGATAAGGTCGTCTTCAAGAGTGAATCGATGACCTTCGCGAGTCCTTGGCATCAAGATTGGCACTATTGGCACGGTGCACACAAAGTCTCAATCTGGGTGGCACTTGACGATGCGACTGTTGCGAACGGGTGTCTCAAACTATTTCCGGGTTCGCATAAATCTGCGATTGTACACGATGGTGATGCCAGTGACGGGCACGGGTTCGGGAATCGGCTGCGCCCCGGTGCGGTTGATGAGAACCTCGCGGTCACAGCAGAGATTGAAGCCGGTGGTGCTGTCTTTTTTCACGATTTGACGCTCCATTCCAGCCATCCCAACATTTCTGGTGAGGAACGCTGGGTCTGGATTCCGACGTATCGGGATGCGAATGCTGAAGACAACGATTATCCGTGGGCTGTCGCAGCGAAAGTTTTACGGGGTGAAAAATCATCCGAATCAGGTTTTTAACGCTGGGGCTTGATGGCTCTCCGTTAAGTTACGAGCAGGTCTCCGGGCAATCCACAAGAAAAATAAAGATCTGTACGGTGTGACATCAAAAATCTTAGCCCGTAAAAAAATGAAGGGCGACTCTTAACAAATGCACGTGAGCACCTATATCCACGTGTTTAACCGCAAGGAAAATTTAAAATATGTTTAAAAATTTGAGTACCGGTGCGATCGGTATCCGAGCGAATATGAGGGAAGGTTTAGCACTTGCCAAACATGCAGGGTTCGACGGGTTGGACCTGAATATCGGTGAAGCCGCGCAACTCGCGGAAGAACATTCTGTACAATACGTCAAAGACCTCTGGTCAGAAGCAGGGATTGCCATGGGGGGCTGGGGTTTCGGTGTCAACTGGCGCGGTTCCGATGCCGAATACTACGCAGGTTTGGCGCAGCTGCCGGAACGTGCAGCACTCGCTGCGGAACTCGGTTGCTACCGGACGACAACCGTTGTCGGGCCCGCCTCAAACGATATGACGTATCAGGAGAATTGGGATTTCTCGGTCAAACGGTTGCGTGCCGTCGCCGAAATTCTCAGCGCGCACGGGCACGCCATCGGGCTTGAGTTTATCGGCCCCGCAACGAGTCGGAAGAGTGCCAAATACCTCTTCGCCTACTCCATGGATGCGATGTTAGGACTCGCCGCCGCTATCGGTACCGGAAACGTCGGACTGCTTTTCGATACATGGCACTGGTACACCTGTCGTTCCACCGTTGACGATGTGCGGAAACTCTCTGTATCGGATGTCGTCTACGTCCACATCAACGATGCACCCGCTGGCATTGACCCGGACGATCAGATTGATAATATCCGATGCCTGCCTGCTGAGACAGGCGTGATCCCGCTCACCGAACTGATGCAGATCCTGACAGAGATCGGTTACGAGGGGCCGGTAACACCGGAACCTTTCAGCAAAGCGGTGAACGAGATGGAGCCCGCCGATGCAGCGAAAGCCACCGCGGAATCGCTGGATAAAGTGTGGGAAAACGCAGGTCTGTAACTGTTGATCACCTCATGGCGGCAGGTCCACTTGCTTTCCATAATGTCCTGGGGAGAAAACTCATAAAAAAAATAAAAACTGTTGACATTCGTGACAAGGTTTTTGAGGAAACATATACTGCTCACATCCAAAGAAACGGTACGAACTGGCTTGGACAGATACCAGACGTTCCAAAAGTCAAGTGTGAGGCACCCACAGAAGCCGTACTCCTGAAAGACCTCGAAAAAAAACTTCATGAGGCACTCGTCGCCGAAGAAGAGGCTTGGGAGAAGCAATTTGAGGAAGACGTGAAAGCCGGACGGCTGGATCACCTTGCCGAGAAAGCCATGAAGAATTATAGAGAAGGCAAATACCGAAGTATAGACGAACTCCAGAAGTTATTGTAGCATGGAACATATTCTTGATGACGATTTTTGGGATGCCTACGCCGAACTTCTGCCCAATGTCCAAAGACGTGTCCCTCAGAAAATTCAACTCCTTCGGCAAAATTCCAGACATCCTTCGCTCCGTTTTAAAAAGGTTAGAGACCTTTGGGCAATCCGTGTGAGTAGAGGTTATCGGGCTTTAGCCCGTCAAGAGGAAGGGGATTTCATTTGGTTTTGGGTTGGAACACATAGCGAATACGAGAGACGGATTTCATAGGCGGACTTTTGTTTTCCGTGGTGTCTGTTCTATTTTGCCCATCATACTATTGTCGAAAGTAAGTACAGGAGCGTGATACAACGTGCGACTTATTGATAAAGAGAGCATCCTCGCGATGACGCAGCTATGGGAAGGCGAGCGGTTTCCTGATGGACGACCGCGCGTCCCTGACGATATTCTTCGCCGAATGAAGGCGATCAGTATCGAGCAGGCGTGGGGTGTCCTCAACGGAAACGGCTATAAATTTCAATTCGCTGGCGATTGGATGAACCTCCACCCCGATCGAATCCTCGTCGGTAGGGCGGTGACGTGCGCGTTCGTGCCCATCCGCCCGGATTTCAACACCGCTGTCTCTGCACAAGGTGAAAAAGATGGATGCGTCGGGGGGCAAAACTCGTGGGTCATTGACACGCTCGTTCAAGATGATGTTATCGTCGTGGACCTCTTCGGTAAAGTAAAAGATGGCACCTTCGCGGGTGACAATCTCGGCAATGCTATCTATGCGAAAACAGGTACCGGTATGGTCATCGACGGGGGCATCCGAGACCTTGACGGTATCTACGAGTTACCGGATTTCGCTACATTCGTACGCGGCGTGGACCCGACAGGTATTGCGAATGTCACGTTGACGGGTATTAACATCCCGATCCGCATCGTGGAGGCGACGGTTTTACCCGGCGACATCGTTTTAGGCAGACGCGGCGGTGTTATCTTCATTCCGCCGCATTTTGCACAGCAGGTGGTCGAACGCGGTGAAGAGGTCGCCCTCCGAGACCGGTTCGGGCATCAACGACTGCGGGAAGGTGTCTATACGCCGGGTGAAATAGATCGGAAATGGTCGGAGGAGATTGAGGCAGATTTCGCGAAATGGCGTGAGAATCAGGAATGATCGCAGCAGAAGCCGCGATTCAAATTGCGAACGACGTATATTCCTGGTATAGTAACATCCAAAAATAAGTGCACACTTTTAGGAAGATACCCCCCCTCCCCC
>RKRO01000273.1 GCA_007571355.1 Candidatus Poribacteria bacterium
CAGAGAACCACTGGAAAAAACACAACCTTTCGCAAACGCAAAGACGCTACCGAAAATCCCTAAATTGACACCTATGGGTAGAGCACAGCGAAACCCGACCTACGATGTATCGTGGTGATGTATCCTGTCATCAGTTATATGTTTATTTATTTTTAGGGTTCGCTATAAAAATTTGATTCAAGGGCTAATTGTCCAGCGAGGTCTGCGACGAACTGATAAGCGACACGTCCAGACCGTCCGCTTGAGGATGCTTCCCATTCCAATGCTGCGCGGTGTAACTTTTCGGTCGGAACGGAGAGCCCCCGTTTTTGTGCGTAGTGCGAGACAATTTCTAAATATGTCTCCTGTGAAATCCGTTGGAAAGCGAGTCGGAGACCGAAACGGTCACTCAACGACACCTTTTCCTCTGTCGCTTCGCGCGAATATAACTCGTCTTCGTCATTTTGTGGGTACCGGTTTTCTCGGACCTGTCGCGGCATCAGGTGTCGTCTGTTTGAAGTTGCATAGATGAGAACATTGTCTGGACAAGCCGAGATTCCGCCTTCCAGCATCGCTTTGAGTTCACGGTATTCGGGTTCGTCTTCGTTGAAAGCGAGATCGTCACAGAAAAGGATATACCGTTCTGGACGCTCCCACAATACTTCGGCGACTTCCTGTAGATGCACAAGCCCTTCTTTGCCGATGCCTACTAACCGGAGTCCGTTGTCGGCGTAGCGTTCTAACATGGCTTTAACGAGCGAGGATTTTCCAGTTCCACGGTCGCCCCATAGTAAGACGTGGTTTGCGGGCAAGCCTTGTAGAAATTGCCGCGTGTTTCGATATAAGGTTGCCCATTGCGCGTTTATGCCGATGAGATCGGTGCTCTCCACAAGATGTGGGTGTTTAACGGGCACGAGATGCCCCGTTCCGTTCTGGGCGCGCCATTGAAAAGCGATGTGGTTATCAAGACACTCACTGGGTGCGTATTCTGCGCGGGCATCCAGACGATTTAGTAGGTTATCGACTTTTTCAAGCAGCTGCCTGAAAAGTGGTAAGATGCTTTCTATCTCTCGGTTTTCTTTTGACATAGGTTAATTCGATTGGTTCGGGTTTTCGGTGTTGTTTATCTGATTTTCAGAAGTATTGAGAATCCGTTTCAGCCATTTCTCAAATTCGGGATCGGTGTAAACAATTTTCAGCAACCATCTGCCCCCCCATCTGAAACCTAACGCAATACCAATTCCCATCATAACTGCCCCGAGTATGGCCGCTATTGGATATATCAAGATCAGGGATATGAACTCAAAAAAACCAATTCCCATTATAGTTCCCTCCGTTACGTGATTGTGAGTTTTCAGTTGTGAAATTTGGCATATCCAAGTTCACATCTACCGCTATTTGATACTATGCTGCGTCAAACAGCGATGGGAAATGGCGATACGGGTCAGCAGGTTCGCGGAAAAGGATCCGCTGACGCTCTGTCAATTCTATACCTTGTGGTATCGCTACGCGTCGGGAAGTCCATGCGATGTGTGAGACGCAGTATTTATAGAGCAGTGATCTCCGTTGATGTTTGCCGTTCCACGCTGCTGTGCCGTGTGTCAACGCTTCAGTAAAGAGGATCGCTGAACCGGCAGGCGCGTTTGGGATAACGACACAAGATGAATTTTCGGGTGCCGCAGCTACCTGTTGTGGCAATTTATAATTGCTTTTGTGGCTGCCCGGAATGCAGCAGAATCCGCCGTGTTCTGGTCCGGTATCGGCGAGGTTCCACGTTACAACGACGAACCCGTTGTGGATTTCGTTATCTCGGAATGAATAATATTCGCCGGGTTGAGCATTTGCTGTTGGTGATGTTGCCCCGTAATCGGCGTGCAACCCTCCCCTCGGCATGCCTTTCTCCATATACATGCCGTAAATTCGGTCGAGTCGAAAACAGTCACCTAGCCGAAATTGGAGTATCGGCATAATCTTCGGATGGTCGAGGAGATTGCAAAACGGTTTCCCCCACTGCAGGAAGCCGGAACCGTTCGGCGCGCTCCCAAATCTTTGGACTTTTCCAGGGGTGGGCAGCTGCTGTTCATCAATGTGTCGGTTGAGGGCTGCAAGTTCTTCTGAGTTCAAGACGTTTTCGATCACCAAGTAGCCTTGTACGTCAAAGAGGTACTGTTGTAACTGTAGATCGCTCATGCGTTTGTTCTCCTCTGGTCTACAGGTTTCAGATTCAAGGGTGGAATTGCTTGAATAAACGTTGATAGTCAATTTAGCATATTTAATGTGTTGGTGTCAAACAAATTTCGGTTGTGTCGTTTGTAAATGCCCTATATTGTGCAGTAGGCAGCTCTGAATTGCCCGTTTTCGTGCAGGATTTCTGTTCTGAGGCGGGAATTAGGGCATATTCAGCGTGGTGGAAATTGGCACGTAATTTGCTAAATATAAACATTACGGATGTGTCTCATGCTCTATTTTCGTTCTCCAAAGATATGTGGTGTAAGCGAACAGTGGACGCTGCACATCTAAACCTTTTATTAAAGTCAACGTGAGTTTGATAAATGTTGGACGTCCGTATGTAACGTCGGCTGTTAATTGAGGGGCTCTCCTGCACAAACTATGAAGTTTGTGCTACAATTCACGCTGCTGTGCTGCGAAAATAGCACCCGCAACACCTCCGAAATGATTAATCAAACTGGCGTTAAAGTCACGTCGGTTACCAAAGCACTCTCTAAACAAACCTCCGCGCCCGCCAAAGATTGACCAGGGGCACCTCTCATGAAAAAGGTAACTTTCTTTGTTTTCACATCGCTACTGATTTTTGTGCTCCTATTGCTAAACACTTTCGCGCAGGATTCTTCGCAATGGAACTTACCGAATGGTGCAATCACGAGACTCGGTAAAGGTCGCATCATTGATATTACATATTCGCCGGAGGGTACGCATTTCGCTGTGGTAAGTACTGTCGGCATTTGGCTTTACAATGCACATACCTATACAGAAACCGCCTTACTCACTGGACATATATGGGATCCTTCGGCAGTAACGTTTTCGCCGGATGGAAAAACGCTTGCAATCGCGAATGCTAACGAAATCCTGTTGTGGGACGCAAAAACTGGTCAGCAGCGGACTGTCCTTAGCGGACACACCGGCTCGGTGAAGACTATCAGGTTCATTTCAGATGGTAGCAAGTTAGTCAGCGCGAGTTCGGATAGAACGGTTCGGATGTGGAATTTGCTGACAGGTCTACATAACTTTTCTGCTGTGAAACTGCCTAAATATGCAGATGTTGTGTTCTCTCAGGACGGCAAGACCCTTGCTATATCACATAGGAATATTCGGAAGATTGAATTATGGGAAACAGACACAGGTCAATTTCTACGGAGTTTCACAGTTGCAGAATCGGTGGATGCCCTTGCGTTTTCGCCGGATGGGAAGACGCTTGCCAGTAGCGGTGGTTGGCCGGATTATCTAATTGAATTGCAAGATACGCAAGCAGGCGAGTCCCTCACGAGTCTCATAGGGCATACACGGCGTGTTAATGCAATAGCCTTCTCACCGGACGGAAAGAGGCTAATGAGTGGGAGTGACGACGGCACACTTCGAGTCTGGGACATGGAAACAGGCAAGAATCGAAGGACCCTCCACGGACACTTGGGCATGATAGGGGGTGTGGCATTTTCACCGGACGGCCGCACCCTTGCGTCTGGGAGTTCTCCGCACATAATTCAATTATGGAATATGGATACCGGACAGCTGCACGCTAAGTTTGAAGCCGATGCGTTTTCGGTTTGGGGACTTACA
>RKRO01000527.1 GCA_007571355.1 Candidatus Poribacteria bacterium
TCACATGACTATGTTGCTACTTAAAGTTTTGGGTGTATCAAGCCAGTCTGTCAGATACTCTGTTCACCCCAGCGGGGTGAGATGTCTATAGAAATTCCTGTATTCAAGAGGGCGCACTCCAGAGGAGTGCTATGTATATCAATAAGTTAATATTCGTCACATTATTCTTTACCCCAGCGGGGTGAGATGTCTATAGAAAATCCTATATTCAAGAGGGCGCACTCCAGAGGAGTGCTATGCAAATAAAAAGAGCGGATCCCCAATCATTAAAAATATGAAAACTTATCGTATCGCCATATTAGGGTGTCGGAGTCGCGGCACCTCAGCAGCAAAGGCGTACCACGCCCATCCACGTACCGAAATCGTGGCACTCTGTGACCTCGTCCAAGAACGGTTAGAGACACTCGGCAACATCGTGAACGTCCCTGCAACAGCACACTTCACCGATTTAGACGAGATGATCCAACAGACGGCACCCGACATCGTGGCCATTCCGACAGCGACAGAGGCGCACTACCGGCTTTGCATGCGTGTCCTTGAACACGGCGTGAATATCGAAGTCGAGAAACCGCTCTGTATTGACCTCGTTGAAGCAGATGAGGTATTGGAAAAAGCGAAAGCGAAAAACGCGCGCATCGCCGTGCACCACCAACGCCGCACCAGTCCCTCCATGCAAGCGATCGCGAAAGCCTTAGCTGAAGGGAAAATCGGTGATATCCGCTACATTTATGCCAGTGGAAAAGGCTACTACGCCGGTTACGGACTCATGAACATCGGAACGCATGTCGTTAATAATATGCTCCGTTTCGGCGGGAAGTGTCGCAGCGTTGTGGCGCAGGCGACATCCGGCGGACGCACCCTTATACACGACGATGTGCTGCCCTCACCGGCGGGCATGGGTACAGTCGCAGGCGAATACGTCACAGCAACACTCCAATTCGATGGAAACGTCACCGGCACCCTCATCCAACACCGATTCCCGAAGGTCGATACCGACGCGTACGTCATGGAACTCTACGGCACTGAAGGTAGACTGCTCTGGTCGGAGTTAAAAGGCTCATGGTGGTTGCCAACACCGCATTTTGTTCCCGACGGCACGCACGACCAGTGGCAAACACTGCCCGCTATCTATCCAGAGCATTTTGATCCGGATAAGGGTGCCGATGCCGATGATTATTGCTTCGTTGACGAATATGTGAACGCATTAGACGAAAACCGAGAGCATGAGTCTAACGGCGAAGAGGGTCGCCATGTCATTGAAATTTTGATGGCAGTCTTCGAGTCCGCTGCTTACGGCAGACGCGTCGAACTGCCCCAGAAAAACCGGGAGCATCCGCTGCGACGATGGCGTGCCGAAGCCGGTTTGAGTGAAATAACGGATATGCCTCGCGATTACGGCACATGGCTATCGTTAGAAGACGAACGCCTGTACAAGTGAACCTAACACGCTACGAAAGACTTTGGATGCACAGAAAACCTCAAAATCCGTGAAATCTGATACATCCGCGATTTGCGGCGTACTCGCCCAAATGCGATCTGCATGAGGACAAAACCATGCCCAATCCAACGACAAATGCTGACAATCTACCGCCAATCCCGCTCACAGAAGAACAACGTTTCCGCTTTGATACCCGTGGATGGCTTCTGTTTCCGGGGGTCCTTAGCGAATCAGAGACCAAAGAGATGCGCGAGTTCTGCTACCAACTCAAACAAGACCCCGCGTCAATCCCTGAACACCACCGATCTGCTATCGGCGGGCCCCTTGAATCGCTAACCGATCACCCGGTTGTACTCGGATTCATGAACGAATTCCTAACCTCCGGTTATGCCAACGAAAATTGTTACGGTTTCCGACTCGAAGGCACGTTCCTAACCATCCGCTCGAACGGACATGACAACTTCCGTCCGCACGGTGGGCGTGGGATGCTCAATTTCCCCGGCAACTCACACACCTACCATCTGCATCATGACAAGGCACATAGCGGGTTGACGCGCGTTGTTTGGGAACTCAACCCCGTTAAAGAACGGGGCGGCGGCACGATGTTCCTCACCGGCAGTCATAAAGGCGCGTTTCCCGCGCCAAAGTCAACCGCAGATCGGAATTCACCTTTGTGGGAAGATTATACCTGTCCTGCGGGCTCCATGCTCGTTTTCACTGAGGCAATTACACATACCGGCGCAAAATGGACAGACGAAACGGTTGATCGGGTTGCGATTTTCCACTGCTATAACACCGTCGGTAACAAGTGGCATAAGTGGGAACCACACCCAAAACACGTCGCAGAGATGCCTTTCAAACGCCAAACACTCTTCCGTCCGGTTTATTGCCAAGATAATGCGCCAACGTTGGATGCTGTGTAAGAATTTATTGCGTTCTACTTCATGCAGGCTGACTACAATTTCTTTGACTCTTAAACAATTTAATCATAACCGATGTTGTTGAAACTTAGCGAAAACCCGTTTTTGGCAACGAAAAAAACGGAGCGAAAACCCAATCGTTAAAAATATGCAAATTACCAAAGTTAAATCGTTTGTATCAGAAAGCGGGCATTTCTTCGTGAAAGTCGAAACCGATGCCGGCATCTATGGTGTCGGTGAAGGCGGGCTCCGCCGCCGCTCGCTTGCCTTAGCCGAAGTCATCCGTTCATTTGAACCCTTTCTGATTGGCGAAGATCCGTTTCGGATTGAGCATCTCTGGCAAGTCATGTTCCGTGGCGGCTTCTTCCCCGGCGGTGTCGTCCAATCCGCCGCTGTGAGTGCCGTAGACATTGCACTCTGGGACATCAAAGGCAAAGCACTTAACGTCCCTGTTTATGAATTCTTGGGGGGACGCACAAGAGACAAGGTCGTCTGCTATCCGCATAACGGCGGTGGCTCGATAGATGCCCTCGTCGAAAGCTGCCGACAAACGTACGAAGCCGGTTGGAAGTTCGTCCGATGGGGATTGGCTGACGGCTCGGATACCGGGGCGTTTGAACCCAAACGCGCCATTCAGAACGGGCTCGAACAAGTGAAAGCCGTCCGCCACGCATTAGGCGACGACGTAGAGATACTCGTTGACGTGCATACCCGTCTCGATCCGGCAGATAGCCTCGATTTTTGTAACAAGGTTGCCGAGTACCATCCGTTCTTTATCGAGGACCCGCTGCGGAGTGAGAACCCCGCCAGCCTCAGACGACTCCGGCAACAGACCTCCGTGCCACTTGCTGTCGGCGAGCAATTTGATAGCAAATGGACCTTCCGCGAAGTCATTGAAGAAGACCTGATGGACTATTGCCGCGTGGATGTTTGCATCGCAGGCGGACTAACCGAGGCACGCAAAATCGCCGGATGGTGCGAAACACACTATATCTACATCGCACCCCACAACCCATTGGGCCCTGTATCCGCTGCGGCGTGTCTACACCTCTGTCTCTCATCGTCCCTCGTCGGGGTACAAGAACTTCCACGCGCGCCGATGTCTTCACTCACAGATGTGTTCCCGGTGCAGGTGCCGTTTGAATCCGGCTACCTCTTACCGCCTGAACGTCCCGGACTCGGCATCGAATTCAACGAGGACGCACTCACGAACGTCACAACGCAAGCATACGGACCACCGACCGGCTACCAACGCGACGACGGGTCCTATACAAATTGGTAATTTTAACGACTTGTGCTAATTGTTTTCTCAATCTTTTGTGGATCCAGGGTTTACTTGCTCCGTGATAAAACTGAAAAATATCATTCGCGCATAAGTAAACTCCAGAAAAACAAAATTAATTAG
>RKRO01000210.1 GCA_007571355.1 Candidatus Poribacteria bacterium
TTTTTCAGTGCAAGACTTAGAAAACAGTGGAATACTTTATAGACACCCCAAGGAGGCGGGTTTCTATCATCCCGACTTTTCAAACGGTGTGCGTCTCACATTTGAGAGTGAACACGATGTACACCTTTGGGTTGCGGGTGAAAACCGACCCATCTCTTTGGAACATACGACCGGCATTTTCCCTCAGTCTCTGCAGTTTTCATCAGATAGTAAGCGGCTTCTGGCAAACAACGGATCCGGTGGCATTTTTAGTTGGGATGTGACACACCCCAACGATCCTCCCCACATTTTCAAACCGCTCGGTATGAAACCAGATACAGATGGGGGGCGGGAACGTTATTTGTCTATAGATGTATCCGCTGTAGGGAAACACTTTGTTACCTCCGGAGATGAAAGGAACATCCGACTTTGGGAATTCGGATTGGATGTGCCGATGGTAACTTTTTCTTTACAAAATGAACCGCGGACTGCGGCATTCTCACCCACAGCCAATTTACTCGCCTGCCGAGATGCAACGAACAGGATCCATATCTGGGATATTGCCACTGGAGACATTTATGACACTTATATGGGTGAAGAAACCCACAACGCGCCCGACCTCACATTTAGTCCAGACGGGGCATTTCTTGTCTGTGCGCCTTTCCAACTCTATGATGTATCGCAACGTAAAACAGTGGGTCAGTTTTCCAGTGATGATGGTTTTAATTTTTTAGCGTTTTCTCCGGATCGGTTACGGATATGGTGCGATTTTCCAGCATCGGATAAGGGAACGATAAATTTATGGGATTTCCAACGGAATGAAGAGGTATTGTCACTCCCGAAGCCGAAATACTGGCAGGAGAAAGATATTGACGCTTTTGCGTTATCAGCATGTGGACACTATCTCGCTTGTAGCCCGTATACATGGACGGACGAAGAAAGCGTGTGTGTCTGGGATATCCGCAAAGGAAGTGAACCGATTGTCACGTTTAAGTTGACAGAGAGCCTTGGGTGTCTTGCATTTTCGTCTGATAACACACTTCTGGCGGGTGCTTGTTCTACTGGAACTATCTTGCTCTGGGACATGAAACCGTTTATCAATCCTTAGGGGACAGACGTTGATTTACCCTATTTATACTAAAGTTTGGACAATATTAGAAAGTTTGCGGGTGAGTGTTGAGAGAGTACGACACCGGTTACCAACGGGCAATCAATGGTTTCCCTACGACAAACGGGACACTGGGGAGGGAAGGCTATTTCCCGTTGCGCTTTGGGGATACGCCTTGAACTGACCCGATAACTTATAAGGGCCACTGCTACTTTTTTTGATGAGTTGGCGGTACGGATTATGATCTCAAGAGGTTTTGGGATGTTGGGTTTCGCTGAACTTATCTACCCCAATAGTTGCTTGAAGAAGGGAAGGCTGTGTATCGCGAAAATGCCCGTGTGGTTTTACCGCTCACCCCAACCTACAAGAATCCATCGCCTTTAGCAAACTCAGGTTAACTTTGGATTTTTTTGAATTCTATGTGATAGTTTGGGTTAAGTTAAAAAGATAGGACTACGTTAATTGAACAGATCTCGGACTTTTAGACGTGAATAGGGATAATTTCCGTTTGGAATTTGGAACAACAATTGAGGTATATGATGAATGACAGATTTGAAGCCACTATTATTGAAGAAGTTGATGAAGCCCTGAAGTATTTTAATCATTTTCACGACGATCATGTTGCAAGGATCGAAATTAAGTTTGAAAATTATAAAACTTTAGATGACAAGCACGCGTCTACGGGAATCAAAAACGCTGATAAAACGATTGTTCTGACTGTTAACACTTACCCCTATGGCAAAGAACATAAACAACTCATTCAAGTTGAATTTAAGGATGTCAAGTCCTTTGAAATGTTATCGCCGTTGGAGGATCATGGTCGGAAGTCTGGTCCAACATGGGGGACTTTAAATACGCACACGATGCCTCACCCCATACCTGATGGCTCTGATATCAAATGGGAATTTGAATTCATCTGTGGCGGCACGAAATTTTTAGTCATTTGTTCCAAAATTGTCTTTCGCAAGCGGCCTTCTTAAAATTTACCCTCAATTTCCAAAGTATATCATATAAGCGTTAATTCGGTAGAAACATGGGGAGGATGTTTCGCGCCCGGATCTCAGCCACCTTTCCGATCCCAAAATATTGCAGAAAAAATTAAGAAAGCGTGCTAAAATGCTATTTAGGATGAAAAATCTGAATCTGTTTTTCTTTTTGATAATCTTTGTTTCTCTTTTACCAACCTCAAACGGTTTTGTGCAGGCGTATACCCGATGGAATTTGCCGCCCGGAGCGATTGCGCGTTTGGGAAAAGGGAATATTAATGAGGTCAAATATTCACCCGATGGTAGGACAATCGCCGTAGCGAGTAGCATCGGGATATGGTTGTACGACGCACACACCGGTGCAGAATTAGCATTAATAACAGGACATACACGTAATGTCTACTGTGTCGCCTTCAGCCTGGATGGCCAAATATTGGCAAGTGGAAGTCGCGACAACACAATTCGGTTGTGGGACAGACAGACGCGAAAACGGAAGGCAACCCTTGTAGGACATACACGCCCGGTGAGAGCCATTGCCTTCAGTCCTGATGGAAACACACTTGCAAGTACGAGCGAGGATAATACGGTTCGTTTGTGGAACCTGCGTATCAGAACGCTTAAGAAAACCCTCACCGGACATACAGATATGGGGCGGTCGGTTGCATTTAGTCCGGATGGCAAGATACTCGCGAGTGGCAGTGATGATGGGACAATCCAGATGTGGGACACCGAAACAGGACAGTCTTTGCAGGTCTTGACAGATCACAATCGTAACGTAACCTCTATTGCTTTCAGTCCGGATGGGCAGTCCCTTGTGAGTGGTTGTGATGATGGCACCGTTGGAGTATGGGATGTACGTTCTGGGAAACTACGCCAACACCTCACTGGACACACAGCGTATACTGTATCTGTTGCCTTTTCACCCGATGGTGAGACGATTGTGAGTGCGAGCTGGGATAATGCCATCCATTTGTGGAATCCGGACACCGGCGAACGCTTACGAGAACTTAGGGAGCACACAGCTCCTGTCGTTTCGGTGGCGTTCTCACCGCACGGAGAGACACTCGTGAGTGGAAGTCAGGATGGTACCATTCGCTTGTGGGACACACAGACGGGGGCAGCGAAAAATACCGTTGATGGACATACGTCGGATGTCAAGACGGTTGCGTTTTCGCCGGATGGTAAGACGCTTGCAAGTGGCAATACGAGAAATACAATCCATTTATGGGATACCGAAACCTGTGTGCGCGTAACTACGCTCGTTGGACATGATGGGGTGGTCTATGCTGTTGCCTTTAGTCCTGATGGCGGCACAATTGTGAGCGGCAGCTGGGATCATACTATCCGCTTGTGGGATCCAGAGACAGGACAACATAAGCAGACGCTGAGTGAACATTGGGATGATGTTGTGGCGTTGGCTTATTCGCCGGATGGGGACAGATTCGCGAGTGGGAGTCACGATGGGACCGTCCGTTTGTGGGACCCAAAAACTGGTACCGAACTGGAAGTTCTCCAAGGACATACTGGTGATGTTAGAGCCGTCGCGTTTTCGCCGGACGGTAAAAAACTTGCCAGTGGAGATGGAAATGATAACAAAATACGTTTATGGGATGGACACGACGGCGAGCACATACTAACGCTTGTGGGACATCAGAGAGATGTTACAGGACTCGCCTTCAGCCCGGATGGCAGCACACTCGCCAGTGCCTCTGACGATAGGACAGTAGGTTTGTGGGATGTGGACACCGGACAGAATCTACAGAATCTACGGCTGCTCAAAGGACATACGACATACGTTCTAACGGTTGCGTTTTCGCCAGATGGTAAAACCTTTGTAAGCGCAGGTAGGGACATGATGATCCGCTTGTGGGACCCAGAGACCGGAATACCCAAGTCAGGTTTTGTTGGACATACAGGCTATGTTCAATCGGTAGCGTACGCACCCGATGGACGGACACTTGCCAGTGGTAGCACCGATGGGACAGTGCTTTTATGGGATATGACACAGTTCCAATCTAAAACTGATTAAAGTCAGCCATTAGCAATCAGTGTGAACCGTTCCTACAAGAAAAACCGGCGATTAGAAAATGAAGTTATAGGAGAACTGATGAAAAACCTCAATTTGTGTGCCATTCTGATAATTTTTATCTTTCTGTTGTCGATATCAAACGCTTCTGCCCAAGAATACACGCGATGGCATCTTCCTGAAGGTGCCATCGCGCGCTATGGAAAAGGGAGAGTCTTTGGATTCACAATTTCTCCCGATGGGAACCGCCTTGCTGTTAGGAGTTCAATCGGCATCTGGCTATACAATGTGAACACGGGAGAGGAAATTGAGCTGCTCACGAGTGATACGTTGATCGTCGCTCGTACGGCATTTAGCCCTGATGGTAAGACCTTTGCTGTGGCAAGTGGCAATCACATCCACCTGTTGGATCCAAACACAAGAAATCAGAGAGATGTTCTCACAGGACACACGTTTACTGTTTATACATTGGCATTTAGTCCGAACAGTAAAACACTCGCGAGCGGCGGACGTGATACCACAGTTAGATTGTGGGATGTCCATACCGGTGAATTAGTGCAGACACTCATAGGGCATACAGATAGTGTCACATCTGTGGTATATTCGCCTGATGGTAAAACACTTGTGAGTCTCGGACGTGGAGAAGATAACACGGTCTGTATATGGAACGTGCAAACTGGGAAACTTCTGAAAACGATTACCGAAAATCCAGGCAGAGTCTACAGTGTTGACTTCTCCGCGGATAGCTTGACGCTTGCCAGCGGTGGACGCGATTCCAAAATTCATTTTTGGGATGTCCGTACCGGTAAACTCAAAAATACTATTCCTACTGAGATGAAGTACGTTACTTCAGTTGCGTATTCATCGAATGGTAGCACGCTTGCCAGCGGAAGTTGGTATGATAGCAACATCTATTTGTGGGATGTTCACACGGGTGAAATTTTAAAAACACTTATTGGACACCGAGTTGACACTCTGGCGTATGCACCTGATGGTAAAACGCTTATTAGTGAAAGCGACGACGGCACAATTCGATTTTGGGATCACGATACCGGAGAACTCCTAAAAACGATCACAGGACATACCTTTTTCGCGAGATCGGTGAAATTTTCGCCAGATGGCAGCACACTTATGAGTAGCGAGAGGCCGGACAACGCGGTTGCATTGCGAGATGTGCAGACCGGAGCGGTTTTAAAAACACTCACTGGGCATACGGCTCATCTCAGTTCTGCTGTGTATTCACCCGATGGGAAAACCTTAGCAAGTGGAAGTTGGAATGGAGAAATTCGGCTGTGGAACGTGCAGACCGGCGAACTTCTGAAGACCCTTGTTGGACATGAACGCGGGGTTCCTTCTCTATCGTTTTCGATGGACGGGACGACACTTGCAAGTGGCGGTTGGGACAATACGGTCTATGTGTGGCACGTGCCAACTGGACACATCCGACAAACCATCACCGGAAACATCACGGAACCAGAACGAAATAACAGTCTCCGTGATATTGCGCTTAATCCTGACGGGGACACCCTTGCCGTCGCAACTGATGGAGAAATAGTACAACTCTGGGATATCCGCACAGGCAAAGTTAAAACAGAGCTTATAGGACATCAGTGGAGTGTTGCCGCTGTCGCATATTCACCCAACGGATTGGTGCTTGCGAGTGCTGGTAATGACCGCAAAATTCGGCTATGGCATGCTGTCTCTGGCGAATTACTGTCTACTTTTCCGGTGCAAGCGGCCGCGATTATGTCCATCGCCTTCAGTGCCGATGGACAAACAATTGCAAGCGGAACTACGCGGGATGTCTACGTCTCAGATATAGCGACAAACAAGCACATCGCAACGTTTAATGGACATAGGGGTCCGGTTCGATCTGTAGCGTTCAGTCCGGATGGCAAGATACTCGCGAGTGGCAGTGACGACAGCACGGTCCTGTTATGGGACTTGACGCACATCCCAACCGACACTGATTAAAGAAGTAGACCACGCCCCCGCCGTTTCATAACACATATTCCCTAAAAAGGTGTTCCGCGTGTTGTGAGTGTGCACCACCGTGAAGTAAACAAGTGATTAAAAAGCGCGTCTTGTGCTTCTGGCGTTTGAATCTGCTTCAACGCCAACGCTGCATGGAAACGGACATATCGGTTCTCATCTTCGAGTTGCTCAATCAAGATAGGAATTGCCGGTTCAGCGAGCGCGCCTAATTTTGCTAAGGCACGGGCAGCGTTATCGCGAATCCAGTAATAGTCATCATGCAATCCGTTTGTTAAGACCTGTACAGTCTCGGACAGATCCATCTCGTTAGAAACCTGTTGTCCGATTAAACCTAATGCCTCTGTGGCGTGTCGTCGTATCCATTCAGAAGAATCTTGTGCAGCACGAGTTAACGCAGGTATCGCCTCTTGTGCGGTTTTGCCCATATCCGCTAAAGTATACGCCGCGGTGCCGCGTATCGAATCATTTGACGACTGCAATGCGTCAATGAGCACCGAAACAGCGGGCGCGCCAGTGAGGCTTAAAGCATATCCTGCATAATTGCGGATAGTGTCGGATTTACCGTGTAACGCCTGTTTCAAGGTAGGTACAGCATCCGCGCCGACCCGTCCTAAGCGATACGCAGCATTTAGCCGCTCTCTCTCATTATCGCTGTCTAAAGTCTCCGTTAGGGTATCCACCTCATTGTAAGAAACGCCGTTGGCAATGCCGTTCTGTTTGCCGTAATACCAATCCCATAAAGATTCCCATAATTCTGGATGTTCAGATTCTTCACCATTGTGCCAGTCAGTGGTATCGCTATTCCACGACGGCGTTTGTGGCTCATCCAATCGGGAGAAGAGAAATTTCACCATGTACCGTTTCTTGTCACTCCGATTGGGGGTTGCGCGGTGCCACAAATCGTAGTGGACAATCGTCACCGTGCCTGCTTCACCAGAGAGCGAGAGGCCCGGCTGCTGGTGCGCACTTTCGCCCGTCTCATAATACTGTGAGCCGGGTAGGACAGCGGTCGGTCCCATATCTTCTGTGACATCCTGCGGATAATAGAATGCCATCGTCCAACGGCACCGGTGCCGCCGGATCTGCTCATCGCCTTCGTAAGTATCTTTATGAAACCTCTGCCCGTCACTCCCTTCAGGATTGTAATGACAAAAACGGTGCGGATGCATCACGTAGTTCGAACCGAGCGTGCCCTGCATCGCACCCTGAACCACAGGATGGTCAAAAACCTCCTGCATCTCCGGGATAAGCGGCAGGACGTTGTTGCCCAAATTGCCGGTTTGTTCAAACATTGCGTCGAGCTGTTCGTAAATGTTTTGGTGAAAACTCGAGGGGAAATCGGGCTTCACTTTGACGTAGCCGTTGATGATGAAGTCCCGCATCTGTTCATCAGTAAGTTGCAGTGCGTAGTTGTTCATTTCGCGCCCTCCTCTATTTCTTGCGACAAGTATAACAGAAATCGATCGGGAAGTCAAAATCCAACACGGTTTTGGGTTGTTAGAAGTGTGTTCCTATTTTTTCACTGCGCCGAATGTAACGCCTCTGAGTAAATGCCCACGCATGAGGAAGGTAAAAACAGCGACGGGAAGCAGAAAAACAAACGTTGCTGCAGCAATCTTTCCCCAATCCATACCTGCAGAACCTGTTGCACTCGTGATTGAGGGGGGTGCTGTCACCGCTCTGCCGCCGACTTCTGTAAGCACCAAAGCAAAAGCGAACTCGTTCCACGCGGTAATCAGACAAAATACGGCAGTCGCGGCGATCCCGGTAACAGATTGTGGCAAGATTACTTTCATGAAGGTTTGAAACCGAGAATAGCCGTCAACGAGCGCGGCATCCTCATACTCCTTCGGGATTTCATCGATGAATCCCTTCATGAGCCATACTGCAAACGAGACGTTGAAGGTGGTATAAAGCAGAATCAACCCGAAGTGTGTATCGCGCAATCCGAGTGCGCTATACATCAGATAGATCGGGATGACGACAACGACAGGCGGTAACATACGGGTGCTGAGGATAAAGAAGAGGAGGTCATCTTTACCGGCGATGTCGAATCGGGAGAAGGCGTAAGCTGCGAGTGTTCCGAGTCCAACAGCGAGTATTGTGCTACCACCACCGATAATAATACTGTTGAGCAGCTGATAGAAATACTTGGACCCCCCATTTGCCAATGCGGCACAGATAGCGATCGTTCCGAAGACGCTCGGTAGGACAAAAGTGAATCGCAATTTCTTCTCTATTTGCAATGCGATGCCGCCCGTTTTCTTCAACGGTACGATTAGCGGATAGGCGAGAACGGTACAAACTATCAAGAGCAAAAAATTGAGCCGGGCATCTGTTTGGAGGCGCGTCTGAAGCGGTGGTAGACTGAAGAAACTGTAGAGACAGGTTAAAATGAAAATGCTGTTCCATACCAAGCCGAGATGACGCGGTAGCTTCATTTTAGACAGGGAGAAAACGCCGAACAGGAGCAGTCCTACAAGCACCTCTGCAAGAAAGAGGTATGTTACACCCGGTACACCTTCTGAAGGCATCAGTTTCTGATAGTTCTCTAACGATACTTTAAAGAAGAATTTTGGGAGTTTCGTGGTAATATCTGCTAAACCTTTCAACGACGTTGCCAAAATCCAATAAATCGGGGTGATGTAGACAAGTACAGCAACGACGATGAGGGTAAGGGTGAGGTAGTGTACAAAACTTTTCCGATTCCGCATTGTGTTTTTAAGCCTCCCCTTTAATGCGATTAAGATATTTCACGTAAATATTGCTCAGTGCCACGATGATAATCAGCAGGATATACGCCATTGCGCACGCTTTACCGGTGTTGAAGTTCCGAAATGCAAGTTTATAGAGGTTCATGGATACGGTTTCCGTCGCAGTGCCGGGGCCGCCTTCACGGGTCAAGACATAAACGATGTCGAACATCTTGAAGGCATCCATGGTTCGAAATAGCAGCGCGATGAGTAGAAGCGGTGATACCAAGGGCAGCGTAATCCATCGGAACTTGAACCATGCGGAAGCTCTATCAACATCAGCGGCTTCGTAGAGATATTTCGGTACTGCACTCAACCCCGCCAAAGCGATGAGCATCATGAAGGGCGACCACATCCATGTATCGACAATCACAACAGCCACCATCGCCATCTTCGGATTCGTCGTCCAACCGATCGGTGATTTCAGGATCGAACTGAGGAAAAAGTTGAGCAGCCCAGAATTATCGGAAGAAAGAATAAAACGCCAGAAGAGTCCGACGACGACGGGGGATAGCATCATCGGCAGCAGGAGAAGTGTTGTAACAAAACCTTTATAGCGGAATTCTCGGTTGAGGAGGAGTGCCAGCCCGAATCCGATAAAGAATTGCGCAGCGACTGCAAGGATGACGAAGTAGGCAGTTGTCTGAAAATACCCCCAGATTTCCGGGTCTTGAAGGAGACGTGTGTAATTACGAACACCGATAAACCTCGTCGGTGTGGGCATTGAGGCTTTGTAGCGATGGAAACTCAAGTAGAGCGACCAGAGTAGCGGGAAAATGTTCATCAAGATGAGCAGAATCATGGTCGGCATGATGAATGCCATTTTCAGCTGGTAGTCGCTCATCCCGCGCGATGTTCTATAGGGAGCGGTGGTTCGCATATTTCTTAGGGCAAAGGCTCTTAGCAGTTGGTTATCGGAAATTATCAGCCTTCAGTCACTGTGTTGTGATATTTAGATATGCTGTGGTACCAACAAAATAGAAGGTACCACAGCATATTTACTGACGGTTGACTGCCGACGGTTGATGGCTGTTCTGTTACTTGTCGTAGTAACCCGCGTCCTCAAAGATTTCCTCATGTTTTCGTGCAATATTGTCGAGTGCCTCTTTGGGTGATTTGATCTTCGAAATCGCTTCACTCCAATTCGTCTGGCAGACTTCTAAAAGTTCTGCGTATTCCGGGACTGCCCAGAAATCGCGAAGGTAAGGGAAACTTGCGGCGAAGGCTTCGTTAAACGGTGTCGATTTCTTAAAAGTATCCAATTGCAAGACCTCTTTATGCGGTGTGAAGCCGCCGAGTGCCGCCCATTTTTCCTGTACAGGTTTCTGCATAAACCATTTCATGTATCGCTTGGCAAGTTCCTGATTTTTGGAATAGGAAGAGATAGACATGCCTTGTCCACCGATACTGATATAGTGTCCTTTTGGACCGGCGGGTGCGATGAAGAAGCCGCTCTTATCGTGCGAGATCGGATTGGTTTCGGGGTTAACCACACCCGGTAGGAAGGCGAAGTAATTCATTGCCATCGCAACCTTACCTGCGGTATAAGCATTCAGGGTTTCTGCCCAGTAGTAGTTCGGTGCATCCGGCGGTGCGAACTGGAGTAGATCGGTGTAAAATTCGAGTGCCTTTGCACTGTCTGCCGAGTTAATGTGTCCATCAACCTTATAGGTGTCTGCATCGCCGTAACTGCCACCGTAACTCCACATCACTTGTTGAAAGCCCATGGTAATACCGTCGTATTCCTTGCTATACCACGTAGCGATCCCGTAGAGGTCCTGATCTGGACGCGTGAAGAATTCGGCAATATCGCGAAGTTGATCGTAGGTTTTCGGGGGTGCAAGTGCGTAGCCGTATTTCTCTTGAAATGCTGCCATTTCTGTGGGGTCTTCAAATAAGTCTTTCCGATAGACGTATCCAGCGGCATCGACTTGTGCTGGTAATGCCCAGTACGTTCCGCTGCCTTTTGGGTATTCAGCGAATGCTGTCATCGCCGGTCCATAGATGGAATCGACATCAATGTTTTCATTGATCCAGTCGGTGAGATTAATATAGTTTCCGCCTTGAGAATTCCTACCCAGCCACTGGCTATCACCAATAACGATGTCATAAAGTTCGCTTTTTCCGACAAACGCTGTGAAAACCTTATCTTGGAAGTTGGGCCAGGGAATCTGGATGACATCAACAGCGATGCCGGTTTCAGCAGTAAAGTCTTTGGAGAGTTCCTGCAAATAGTTCGCAGGGTCCCATTCCGCCCAGACAATTGTTAAGGATTGAGATTGGTGGTTATCAGCTTTCGAGGCACTAACAAATGCAAGTGCAAGTATTAGGGCTAAGACAAGGCTTATGTGAACACTTTTCATATTTTTTCCTCCGTATAAAGATCATGTGAGTTGTTATCAGCACCTGTTAAAATCTGAAATGCAATTCAGTTCTTTAACCGAGCATTATAAGTCGACAACAAAATTTTTGCAAGAAAATTTGTTTGCAGTGCGGATATCCCAAACTACATTTATCTGAATGGGAGTGTCTGTCAAGGTTCGCCGGGGCAGAACACGGTGTTCTTTGCTTTTAGATTCCGAATTTCGGAATAGTGCTAAACTCGGATAACTTCCACCCTATTTTCCAATGATGGCAGTGGAGCGTTCGATGTCCGCGAAGTATGGTGCGTTGAAAGCAACGTAAGCGAGGCTGAACGTCTCAATCTGTGGATCGTATCGCTTTGACATATCTGGAAATAGGACAATTCCTGTGTCAACTTGATAGATGCCTGCGGTTTCATCTCTTGTGATATGAGGTGAATTATAGCATAGGCTGAGGGAATAATGCAATGGGTTTAAGGCACTTTGTTTGCGTCATCCACCTCATCTATTGGGTTAGGGAGGAATGCCCACTCCTTTAGTTTTTGACATCTCATATCAAAAATGTTATACTTTTTGCATACCAATTGGCAGATATGCCAAGCGTAGTCTCTCTACTATGTATCTGCCGCCCGCTCTTAACGGGTTAAGTATTTTAATAGGAGATGAAAAATGAAAACTGTAACTGTCACATCTGCTTTACTATTACTCATTGGACTCACCTCGCAACCTGTGCTATCCCAAAATGTTAGTGATGGAATCGTCGCGTATTGGGCATTCAATGAAAAAGAGGGTGATACTGCAACCGACGCAAGTGGTAACGGACATGATGGTAAATTAATGGGAGACCCACAATGGACGGATGATGGCTACTTCGGCGGCGCACTTGAATTTGATCAAGACGGCGATGAGGTGAACGTTCCTTATCATGAAGATCTTAATCAAGAGGTCTTTACTATCTGTGCGTGGGCAAACGTAGAACCGGGGAGCGCGAACCATCGTGCTGTGGTCTCTTCCCGTGCTGACTTTCCACAACGCGGGTTTATCTTCTATGCTGAGCCCGGCAATACGTGGGAATTCTGGATCGGTGCCGGCGCGAATCATTGGAAACCTGTTCGGGGACCAGCTGCGAATCTCGGTGAATGGGATCACCTCGCTGGCACTTATGCTGATGGTAACCATAAATTCTATGTAAACGGTGAATTTATAGGAGAAGATAACTTTGATATTGATGTTAATCCCAGCGAGGAATTTCTCATCGGTGCAGGCGGAAATGAACGTCCTACGCATACCTACCTTTTCAAAGGTATGATTGATGAAGTACGCCTTTATGATCGTGTGCTCGACGAAGACGAAATTGCAGCGGTAATGGAAAGTGAATCCTTAGCCGTTGAACCCGTTGGTAAGCTTGCAATGACGTGGGGAAAACTCAAAACTGACTTTTAAAGTAATGTGAGGTTCGGCGCGGTTGAAAACCGCGCCTCCCTTATCTAAGATAACCTGATGCAATGAGTACTTTAGGCATTAAAAAATCTTGAAAGCGCGCCTGAAACCGGTCGGCAATTAGAAGATGCCGAAACCCAAGACGAGTCGGATGCCGCCTAAGAAGATGGCTACGGCACAAAGGAT
>RKRO01000149.1 GCA_007571355.1 Candidatus Poribacteria bacterium
GTAAAGCGTGCTGAAGTTTCAAAATGTGCTAAAGTTGCAGAGTTGATAACTTTACGAGTTTCTTAACCTACCACTTATAACTATTCTACATTGGCGGTTGGGAGGCGACTGACATTTCTACTGGCACTTCGGGGTCAACGATAGGTTCTGTCAGTGCAAGTTCCAGTACCTCCATCATATCGTTGACTTTATGGAAACGGATTCCATCGCGAATTTCTGTTGGGATGTCCACTTCGTCTTTCTCATTGTCCACAGGGATAATGATGTCAAAGATACCGTTTCGATAAGCGGCGAGTGCTTTCTCTTTTAATCCGCCGATTGGCAAAACTCTTCCACGGAGCGTGATTTCACCTGTCATGGCGATGTCTTTTCGGACGAATTTACCTGTCAGTGCCGAGATAATCGCTGTTGCGACAGTAATCCCTGCCGAGGGCCCGTCCTTCGGGACTGCGCCCTCTGGAATATGGATATGAATGTCTTGTTGCTCGAACTGCTTATCAGAGAGCGCGAACGATTCAGAGCGCGAACGAATATAGGCGACAGCGGCCTGGACAGATTCACGCATGACCTCCTGAAGCTGCCCCGTCATGCTGAGTTTACCTTCGCCTGGCATCGTCGTTGCCTCAACGGAGACGATATCGCCTCCAATTTGTGTCCATACCATTCCGGTAGCGACACCGACTTCGTCGCGTTCCTCGGCTTTTGTTCGGGTCCACTTCGCCGGTCCGAGATAATCGCTCAAGTTGTCTGATGTTATGTCGACGTTGAGATCCGGTGTCTCTTTGGTGACGATTTCTCTGGCGACCTTTCGCATGACGGTCGTGATTGTGCGTTCAAGGTTTCGGACACCGGCTTCACGCGTGTATTTATGTATCATTTCATAGATGGCATCGTCTGTGAAAGTGATATTATCTGCAGAGAGTCCGTGCCGCTCAAGTTGTTTGGGAATGAGTCCATTCGGTGTAAAAGTCGTGATGTTGTGTTTCTCGAAATCGGTGTATCCTGGGAGTTCAATGATTTCCATCCGGTCTTGGAGCGGAGGCGGTATCGTAACGCGGGTGTTAGCGGTAGTGATAAACATAACATCAGAGAGATCAAAAGCGATATCCATGTAGTGGTCGCGAAAAGTTGAATTCTGTTCTGGGTCTAAGACTTCAAGGAGGGCAGATGCCGGGTCGCCTCGGAAATCGGAACTCAGTTTGTCGATTTCGTCAAGTAGGAAAAGCGGATTTTTCGACTTCACATCCCGGAGTCCTTGTATAATGCGTCCGGGGATCGCACCGATATAGGTGCGTCTGTGTCCACGGATCTCTGCTTCATCGCGAACACCCCCGAGTGACATTCTCACGAACTTCCGTCCCGTCGCGCGGGCAACTGATTTACCGAGTGATGTCTTTCCGACCCCTGGAGACCCGACGAGACAAATAATAGGCCCTCTGAGATGTTTTACAAGTTGTAAGACAGCGAGATATTCTAGTACATTCTCTTTCGGTTTTTCCAATCCATAGTGATCTTCGTCGAGTATGCGTTGAGCTTCGGGCAGTTGAATTTGATGCTCTGTGCGTTCTTTCCAAGGGAGGGCAAGGATCCAATCCACATAAGTGCGAATGACACCAGATTCTGCGGATTGCGGCGGTATCTGTGCAAGTCTATCCAATTCTTTGAGAGCCTTCTCTTCCGCTTCCTCGGACATACCGGCGTTTTTCACCTGTTCCCGAAGTTCATCAACTTCGGCAATATCATCTCTTCCGAGTTCCTTCTGTATAACTTTCATCTGTTCCTGAAGGTAGAATTCTCGGTGTGTTTTCTGGACAGATTCACGGACTTGATTGTGAATATCATCTCGGAGTTCATTGCGTTCGAGTGCCTCGTTTAGGAATCGGGTGATAAGTTGCAGTCGCTTAATCGGATTAAGTTCTTCAATGGTCTGCTGACGTTCTGCGGCTGTGAGTCCGAGGAGTCCAGCGAGCGTATCCGCGAGGTACCCGGGTTCTTCTTGGTCTTTAATAGCGCGTTTGACCTCCTCGGATGTCAGGTTGTGAGACTGTGAGCCTCGTCCTTGTTCCTTCTGTCGTATTTTGGCGTACTCACCGAAAAGGCGTTTAGCGTTTTTGATGAGTGCTTCGGCGGTGTTTGCTAATCCGATCTCTTCATGCACGACCTTCACATCTGCTTTCAAGAAACCGGTAGTTTTTGTATAGCGGAGCGCAATTGCGCGCTGTTCCGCAGCGACAGCGATACGGATCGTGCCGTCTCCAGGTTCATAAGATTCAATGATATTAGCGACAGCACCAATAGTGTGGAGATGTTCAGGGGTGACATCCTCTCCCTCTTCCAACTCCACTTTCTGGTGGAGGAGCAGTACCCGCCTATCTGAACGGAGCGCGGCATGAACTGCCTGTATTCCCATTTTACGAGTGGCATTTAGGAGCGATTTCGTTCTCGGGAAAACCGTATTGAAATCCGGTGGTAAATAGACGATCGGCAAACTTACTGGTTCGTATTCTTTCGTTGCTGTCGAGTTCATATTTTTAATCCTTTATAGTTGTCGGTTGCCAGTTATCAGTTGTTAGTTAAGAGGGGCTTGGAACAATTACGTTTTCTCTGAAAACGATAGCATACTTCTTTTACTGAAAACTGAAAGGTTTTCGTAGAAAACCGCACTGATAGCTGATAACCATTCCTCCGATGCCCGATAACCATTATGCGGTTTTAAGTTCTTCGGATTTTCTGTAGATGAGCTGTGGGGGCTCAGCGTTCCGCACAGTGTCTTCAGTAATATGGCACGCGTCAACATCATTCAGCGATGGTAGGCGGTAGAGCGTGTCGAGCATAATTTTTTCAAAAACTGCTCTTAATCCGCGCGCCCCGGTTTCGCGTTCAATAACGGCATCTGCGATGGCTGCTAGTGCTTCATCATCTACATGGAATTGCACACCTTCGTAAGCCAGAAGTCTCTGGTATTGTTTAACGAGTGCATTCTTCGGTTCCGTTAGTATACGAATTAAAGCGGAGGCATCTAAGTCATGAAGCGTTGTGAAAACTGGAAGCCGTCCGATCAATTCTGGTATAAATCCGTATTTGATGAGATCTTTAGGCGTTATCTGTGCAAGTAGTTCGTGGATTTTCGTTTCACTTTTCGCTTGGATTGGCGACCCAAAACCGATGCTCTGCTTTCCGAGTCTGTCTTTGATTGTCTTCTCTACCCCGATAAATGTTCCACCACAGATAAACAACACTTTTCTTGTATTCAGTTCTATCATTTCTTGGTGCGGGTGTTTCCGTCCGCCTCGCGGTGGGACATTTGCCGTTGTTCCTTCCAGAATCTTCAGGAGTGCTTGCTGAACACCTTCGCCGGAAACATCGCGCGTGATTGATGGGTTTTCCGATTTTCGCGTAATTTTATCAATTTCATCAATATAAATGATACCTGTTTCGGCACGTGCGATATCACCGTCTGCCGCTTGAATGAGTTTTAAGATGATATTTTCGACATCCTCACCGACGTATCCAGCTTCAGTCAATGTCGTTGCATCGGTAATAGCAAAAGGGACATCTAAGACCTTAGCGAGGGTTTGTGCCAGGAGTGTCTTCCCAGTGCCTGTCGGTCCGATGAGTAAGATGTTGCTCTTGTCTAATTCGACATCATCATCCGCGTCACCGTGGTGTAAGCGTTTATAATGTGTGTAAACGGCGACGGATAATGTTTTTTTTGCGTGTTCTTGACCGATAACGTATTCATCAAGTTTCGCTTTAATTTCTTCAGGTGACGGTGGCTCCGTGAGTGCTGTGTGTTCACTTTTCGTTCCAGAGTTCGTTGGTCGTGCCGTCTTAGTTTTCGCTTGATTGTGATCCCCGTGTTCTTGTGTGTGTCCAGATTTTTGTTGTCCGTTTTCGGGGCTGTCCTGTTCATTGGTTTCCGTGTCTGCTTTTTTCAACTCTTCAATGGAGAGATGCAAACTGCCATCCGGGTTTTGCACCAGAATGTCGTTACAGAGGTCAATACACTCAGCGAGGCATCTCTCACAGATGTTCGCCTCAAGTCCATTAAAGAGGCTTTGGACCTGTGTATTATCTCGTCTACAAAATGCGCACAAAGCACTATCCGCTGTGGATGCTGATAAACGAACGATACATTCAACACAGATATTGGCATTTCTACCTTGTAGGAGTCGTAGGCGGACGTGTTTGCTGTCTTGTTGACAGAAAGAACAGTAAACTTCACGATGGGCGGATTGTGACATAGCGTTCTCCTTTTTTTAATCGCTATCGGCAAGTTGGCTATTCCATCTCTGTGGCACGTTGTGCGACAACATGGTCAACGAGTCCGTATTCGCGAGCCTGATCCGCAGTCATATAAAAATCTCGGTCGGCATCGGTGGAAATCTTCTCAACATTTTGACCGGTATGTTCGGCTAAAATAGCGTAGAGTCGATCCCGTTCGTGTAAGATCTCTTTTGCGTGAATACTAATATCAGCGGCTTGTCCTGCAATACCGGTTGCCATGGGCTGATGAATCAATGCTTTCGCGTGCGGCAGTGCGTAACGTTTGCCGGATGCCCCGGCAGCGAGCAGGATAGCCCCCATACTATAGGCTCTGCCTAAACACCATGTCTGTACATCTGCTTTGATGTATTGCATTGTATCGTAAATTGCGAGTCCTGCGGAGACAGAACCGCCGGGTGTGTTAATATAAAGGACGATATCCGCGTCGGGGTCCTTTCCCTCCAGAAAGAGCATTTGTGCTGTTACGATATTTGCGACGGCATCATCATCAATTGTGGTTCCGATCATGATAATTCGGTCTTCAAGTAACCGAGAATAGATATCATAAGATCGTTCACCTCGCCCGGTTTGTTCAACGACGACAGGTACAAAGTTCATCTTTTTTACCCAATTCGAAATTAAAGTTTACGGCTTGTACTAATTGTTTGACAGAGATATCAGGACACAAGTTTCATAGCCGGAAGCTGTTGGTTTCCTGCAACTTATAACTTACGTACTTGTTGACACAGCATAGATCAGGTGATTATGAGTGACTGTTTGGCGGACGCGCGATGAATAAGGAACTGATAAATCTTCTCATGTTGTAGTTGCCCGCGGAAATCTTCCAATCGATTACTGGATTTCAACAAGTCAGCATACTTTTGAGCATCTCGATTTTGTTGTTCAGCGACCCGACGAATCTCGTATTCCAATTCATCGTCGGATACATAAATCCCCTCTTCTTCAGCGATTGTATTGAATATCCAGGACTGCTTTGTTTGTTGGATGACATCGCGCCTGAGATCATCAGGCAGTGTTTCCATATTGAGCCCAGCTTCTTCAGGGGTTCTGTGTTCACTTGCCAGCTGCTGTTTCAGGTTCTGAAGCGTCTGTTGGACGTATTGCTCAACTAACGGTTCTGGAATCGTAATATCAATTTTTTCAATAAGCTGCGCCAACAATTCTGTTTTCTGTTTATCGATATGTAAACTTGTCTCTTCTTCGACGAGGTTGTTCCATATCATTCCGTAAAGTTGAGAATAGTTTTCATAGCCGAGGTCTTTTGCGAACTCATCATCCAAGGGTGGCAGATGTTTCTGCGTAATAGCGTGCAGTGTAATCTCATATTGGGCGGTTTTCCCAGCGAGGTCGGTGTTCGGATGTTTTTCTGGAAAGGCGATGTCCACGGATTTCGTCTGCCCGACCTGCATGCCGAGCATTGCCTGCTCAAGTTTTTCGTGTATGCTGCCGACGCCGAGTTCTACATCGATGTCCGCTCTTGATTCGGCATCCATTCGTTCGCCATTAATGAGGCATTCCCAGTCTATTCGGACGCAATCTTTTTCTTCAACTGAACGTTCAATGTCGAGTGGTTCATAAGTGGCGGATTGCGCTTGTAATCGCGTGATATAGGTATCCACATCTTCACGCGGTACATTGACTGGGTTTTTGTCAGTTACGAGTTCTTCGTACGGAGGGATATCTATATCGGGTCGAATATCTACAGTGGCTGAGAATGTGATCGGTTTGTTTTCGTTAACTTCCAATGCCTCAAGAGAAGGCGTGAACGTCGGTTGCGAGAGTGGATTTAGGTTTTCTTGCTGGATAGCCTCTTCATAAGCGGGGAAGATGAGGTATCGGACAGCTTCGCTGCTGATATAATCAGGAAATCTTGACTTAAGGATTGCTACCGGTACGCGTCCTTTTCGGAAACCGGGAATAGAAACTTGTGCACGGAGTGCCTCGTAAGCTTCCTTCAACGCTGCGTTAACGTCTTCAACGGGAACCTCTATGTGCAGACGGACTCGCGTGGCATCTAACCTTTCAACTTGAACTCTCAAACTTTTGTCCTCACGCTGGGTATCCGCAAAATATGGGATACCTTTTGAAGTGTCGTCTCGTTAGAATATTAAAAAAAGACGAACTATGCTTTGACAGCACAATCCGGTTATTGCTCAACCGACACACTTCTGTAGGGAGTGTGGTTTCACTCTCTATTAAAATTTGGAAATCCTACTTATTTGCTTCGGGTATTTAACCGTTCTACGCTGCCTGTCCGTTTAATCAAATACAACTATGGGCGAGGAGGGACTTGAACCCTCACGAGGCGTAACCCCAATAGATCCTAAGTCTATCCTGTCTACCAAATTCCAGCACCCGCCCGAATTCTGCGTGCTGCTGCCGATGCGCCGTGAAGGAATCGAACCTTCAACCGCCTGATTAAGAGTCAGATGCTCTGCCAATTGAGCTAACGGCGCATTTGCACATTGTGTTATGTTAGAATGCTTTTAATGCGCGTGCCCGGCACCCCTGAATATCCGCGTCCGGAGGGATTCGAACCCCCAACTTATAGTTCCGAAGACTATTGCTCTATCCATTGAACTACGGACGCTTATGAGGGTGGATGATGGGATTTGAACCCACGCCCACTTGATCCACAGTCAAGTGCTCTACCCCTGAGCTACATCCACCATATTTTTATCAAAAGCACGCCTAGCAGGAGTCGAACCTGCAACCTACGGATTAGAAGTCCGTTGCTCTATCCAATTGAGCTATAGGCGCTTGTGTTATATGCGTTCTATTTTGAATCGGGGCGAGAGGATTCGAACCTCCGACCTTCTGCTCCCAAAGCAGACGCGCTAGCCGGGCTGCGCTACGCCCCGAAAAGCGTACATCGTATCCGTTTACCAGCGGTACCACCACTGTTACTGGCACTAACGAGGGACGTAAAACACATCAGCAAACCGCCCTCACATTCTCTTGCAGTCGTATAAATTATACACTATTTTTTAGCGTATGTCAAATTAAATACAAATAATTGTTTGCCCTTGAGAAGATAAAAAAGATAAACGCGCAGATATAAGGGTTATAGTAGATTCCGAAAATAAGTTTACACTTGCAGTGTAGGAGACCAATGGTTTCCTGCGCCGGAAGATGCACCCCCTAACAGGTTATGCGACAAAGCCTGATTCACCGTTGATAAGGGGTAGGGGGTTAAGTGCGAATTCCGCCTGCTTGTGGCGGCGAGGGGGTATCTTCATAAAAGTGTGCCTCTGTTTTCGAATTTTACGATAATATACACTTGAAACGAAAAGTTGCGACTTCATTGCTTTTTTGCAGTTTTTTCTGATGACTCTCTTTTTTGCGGCATTTTAGGCATTTGTATGCCTAAAAGCGTTAACGAATTATTCTTGTGTTTTTTGACACGGTGTGTTATCCTATTGGCACAATTGTAGAGTGGAATTTCTATGCCTCGTACCCCTGTTTGCTGCCACGCTTATTCTCTATAACTATGCTGCTGACACCGGAATTTCTGAAGCAACTTGATCCGTTTTATATTCGCGCGAATCACTCGTTTCGTGGAAAATTTAGAGGCGAGCGGCGAAGTCTTAATCGCGGCATCGGCATGGAATTTGCCGATTATAGAGTCTATGAACCCGGGGATGACCTGCGACACGTCGATTGGAACATTTACGCGCGTTTAGATAGACTCTTCATCAAACTTTTCCACACCGACGAAGCACTACCTCTTACATTGCTTATTGACAATAGCAATTCTATGGCCTTCGGATCACCGACTAAATTAATGTGCGTCAAACAGGTCGCAGCGGCGTTAGGCTATATCGCCTTGGCACATTCTGACAGTGTGACAGTCTACACCTGCGCGGAACGCCTCTTTCCTGTCCTACCGCTTGTTTCAAGTAAATCACAATTCCCGCGTTTGACAAGCGTTCTTGCGGCAATTAAAGGATCTGGGCAAACACGTCTAACGGAGTGTTTCAAGCAATTTCAGATGTACCAGCGACGCGCAGGTATGGTGGTTATACTTTCAGATTTCTTGGACCCGGATGGCTACGCCGATGGACTCAAATTACTCTCTGGACGCGGCTTTACTATCACAGCAATCCATGTCGTAAGTCCGGAAGAGACAGACCCGCAGATACACTTAGAAAACACATCTACTGACAGTGATTGGCTGGTGGAAGATGTCGAAACAGGCGAAACGAAAGCCGTAACAATCAACGCGGAAACGTTGGCACAATATAGAAATCAACAGCAGGTATTTTGTGAGAATTTGCAACGTTTCTGTGCGGATCGAGGTGTCTGTTACACGCAACTCAGGAGCGATATACCGATAGAATCGTTTGTGTTACAGGAACTCCATAGTGCAGGTTTCATTCGCAGGAATCGTTAAAGATAAGGAGCAGTGTTATGAAGAGACAGATTAAAAAGACAGCCTTGGAAATGATTCAGGGTGATATAACGAAAGCTGAAGTTGATGCTATCGTGAATGCTGCGAATAGTGAGCTTATCGGCGGGGGCGGTGTAGACGGTGCAATACGTCGCGCCGGTGGCACCGAGATTGAACGCGCTTGCGCGGAAATCCGTAAACGTGAAGGCGGGTGTCCTACTGGTAAAGCCGTTATCACCCCTGGCGGTAATCTTCACGCGAAATACGTGATTCACACAGTCGGACCGGTGTGGGAGGGTGGCAATTCAGGTGAAGCGGAACTTCTGGCAAGTTGTTATCAGGAAAGTCTCCGCCTCACTGTAGACAACGGCATTCAGAGCCTCGCCTTTCCATCTATTAGCACTGGTATCTATGGATACCCGACGGAGAAGGCTGCTGTCGTTGCGCTGACTGCGGTGAAAGCATTTATGTTCCAAGATAACACTGTACCAACAACTATCCAGTTTGTTCTTTTTGATGAGGCTACTCACACGTGCTATCTGGACGCTTTACTTACTGTTTTTGGAAAGTAAGACGTGCTAAACAGTTCCCTGTGCTGAAAGGCACCCGAAATTGAATAACCCCAAATTTAGCCGTGTCTCATTGATTCTGCCGCTCTATATTCCGGCGTTCTTACTGTCAACAGGGATAGGTATCGTTTCACCGACACTTTCGATCTATGTCAAATCGTTTGAGTTATCGTATACATTAACGACGGTTGGTCTGGCTGTTGGTGTGTTGGGGAATATCCCTGCGGGTATTTTGGTAGAGCGGCTGGGTCGTAGATCGTCGATGTTGCTCGGTTTGATGATGATAGGGTTGTCAACCATCGGTATGGGTATGGCAACGAGTCTTTTTCAACTGATGGGTGCGCAGTTGGCTGGCGGGATCGGAAATGCGTTGTGGATGCTCGCCCGGCACGCCTATATGACAGACGTAATCCCGATAGCGAATCGTGGCAGAGCGATTGCGCTGTTCGGCGGTGTTAATCGGATGGGTACCTTCGCCGGACAGTTCTGTTCTATCTTCCTCGGCATAAACCTACGCTTGCCCTTTTTTATCTATACCGGAATTGTGGTGCTTAACTTTGTTCTCTGTTTCTTCTTCATTCCAGCAACGCGTCCATTTACTCAAGCGAACGATAAGCAGCAACCCTATCTGAGAAACCTGCTCCAAGTTTCGCGCCAACACGTGCGGATCCTCGCTACCGCTGGAATAGGGCAGGTCTGCGTCCAGACACTACGTCGTGGGTGTCATATCATCATTCCGCTCTATGCCGACGAGGTCGTTGGATTAACAACGCAACAGGTTCGATCGGTTGTTATGGTGTCTTCAGCAGTGGATATGTCGATGTTTCCGGTTGCTGGCTTTATGATGGATCGTTTCGGCAGAAGATATGCGACAATTCCTGGGGTTTGCATCTTCGCTACCGGGATGGCGTTGATGCCGTTCACAGGGACATTTCCGTGGTTATTGCTCACAGCGATTCTGATGCGCCTCGGCAACGGTGTCGCTTCAGGGACAATGATGACGCTCGGTGCTGATTTAGCACCGCAAGAGGGGACTGGCGAGTTCTTAGGTTTGTGGCGGCTCACAGGTGATTTCGGCGGTTCGGCGGGACCGGTCGTTGTCGGTAATATCGCAGATCTGTTAGGGTTAGGCTATTCCGGTTTTGCGTTGGGGGGGATCGGTTACCTTGCAGTGATCATTTTCTTGTGGTTCGTCCCCGAAACGTTGCAAAGGGAATGACGGTTTCTATCTCTGACATGAGTTTGGAAAAGATATGAGCGGTTTCCCCAGCAGACGCACATTCACCCAAAAAGCAATTGATTCCTCGGAAAGCAGCGATTTTTAGAAGGACACCCCCCTTGATCCCCCCTGATCAGGGGGGGGAAGGCGGACGCTCAGCGGAAAAGCGGCTGCTTTAAGCATTTATCAAGCTGGCGTTATCTATGGGCAAGAACAGGCCTTAACCAACGAAAGTGAACACCTTCGGTTAAAGTTTGTTCTTTTTTATTTGTTCTAAAAGGCGTTCCGCCTGTTCAGCACGCTGTTCCGCCTGTTCAGCACGCTGCCTTTCTTGTTCGGCACGCTGTTCCGCCTGTTCGGCACGCTGCCTTTCTTGTTCGGCACGCTGCCTTAGTTGGTCTGCGATTCGTTTGGCATCTAAGTAATACATAACACGCTCCAATCCTTTACAAAAGATGATAATAATTATTGTTAATAAGACAGTGAAAGCGGAGAGATGTGTTACGATGGATTCTGCCGTTTTCAGTGGTGGTGTTCCTGCGTTTCCGACCTCACGGATTTCACCGACGATAACCCATGAAGCGTATCCTATGAAGGCAACTAGAAAGATGTAAAATGCTGGATCCAACCACTTTTTCGGGATTCCCCCCGGAAAAGCAACATATTTGTCAACCTGTTCTAAAACTGGAAGGGCGTTTCTGTCTTTATCGTTCAGGTGAGTGTCCCTCATCAATTTACGCCTAAATTTACTACAGAATGCCGGGAAAGGGACTCGAACCCTTACGCGCATAATGCACACTAGACCCTGAACCTAGCCTGTCTACCAATTTCAGCATCCCGGCAAGCAATTATAGTATATCCTAATTTTGATTCTTTGTCAAATTAAAATCCGAAACATCGACCGTTGAAAAATCAGATTAAACTTATAACACGTATGATAAGTCTAATATGTTGATCACATTTTGGGTAGTCGCATCAACCTACAATCACGTTTCTTAGAACAAAAAGGAGTGCAAACCGATGAAAATGCAAATATTGCTTTGCGCGATACTCTCGCTAAGTCTCGTCGTCAGTTACAGTCAAGCCGAGATTGATTCGGATAGGATTGTCGGTATTTGGTTATTGGACGAAGGCAAGGGGGATGTCGCTGAAGACGCATCTGAAAACGGACGTAAAGGCACGATTACGCAAGGTAACTGGGAAAACGGCAAATTTGATGGTGCCCTTGAAATCAAAAAGGGTGGAACTGTTACCATTCCGCTCGGTAAAGGGATTATACAAGATAAAGTGAGTTTCGTCCTGTGGTTAAACTTTACTGACATCGCAGGTCAGCAAAACTATTTCTCTATATGGGATCAGAGTAACAACCGGTACGTTCCTTACAAAGAAGGTCCAAATGTCCTCCGAAGTTGGACAAATACTTGGAACGTTACCAGTGGTGTGACCGTCAAGGCAGACACATGGTATCACGTCGCCAATGTGTATGACGGCGAAACTTGTAGTATTTATGTTAATGGCAAAGCAGAAGTTTCCCAAAAGGTGCCGAAGTTCCAACTCCAAGATCAGGATCAGACAGCGTGGCTCGCCACTGATAGAGGGACCGGCTTCCTCTCTGCCGTTATTATGGACGAGGTGGGTCTTTTCAACGATGGCCTCACCGAAGATGAGGTTCAGGGGATTATGAACGACGGTATCCTCCACACCGCTTATGCTGTGGAACCATCGGACAAACTCTCTGTCCTCTGGGGAAAACTGAAATCACAACAATGATTTCGAGGTCCCTATGCTCGGCATGGGGACCCCTCGCAAATAGAGCCAATTGATGAAATACTTTGCATACGGATCCAACATGAATATTGCCCAGATGCGTGAACGGTGTCCGGGTATCACTCATATTGGGAGGTATAAACTCGATGGCTTCCGTCTGGTTTTTAACTATCACGCTGATATTATTCCGGCGGAGGGGTGTGCGGTTCACGGGGCCCTCTGGTCGATGACACCGAGTTACGAAACCGCGCTTGATAGATACGAAGGGTATCCATCATACTACGGCAAATATTATGACCCAGACGATGTCATGTTCTATAGGATGCAAGGCGCGTCTGGCAATTTGAAACCGCCCGCACTGTGGTATCTAACGGATGTCATTCAGGGCTATAAGGATTTCCGGTTAACACAAGCTGACTTTGAAGAGAGCCTGGGTGTTCAACGGCTTAGATTAACCCAAGCCGTTGAACAGATTCTCGGCGTACCTATGGATGAATTAGAACGTCTGTTCTTTTGAAGGGTAACCATTCCTACCTATTATCGTAATA
>RKRO01000427.1 GCA_007571355.1 Candidatus Poribacteria bacterium
AACCTGGAATTATCATCAATGCGCCGTTCTCGACGGTCATATCATCAATAACAACACCGACGGCGAGCAGATCGTCGTTGGTGTGTGGATAAAAAGCCCAATCCTGATGCCACTCGACTGGACTTCCAAACTCTGGATATTTCATATTCAATTTATGTCCATTATACCGCACGCCGGATCCGATCAGTTGTTCCACAATATCCAGAATTTTGGGGTGTCGCAAGGTTTGGTCGTAGACGGTGTGATAGAGTGCTGGGCTTTTGATACGACGTACGCGCGGGTTCGCGGCGGTATGTCCGGGCTCCAAGTCAAAGATGTCGGTATGCTCGGTAACTTCTCTCGATTTTTCAACGAATTCATCGGTGACGCGTTGGAGGTCCGCCACTTCTTCCGCTGTTAGCACTGCCTCGACACCGATATAACCATTTTCTTCATAAGACTTACATTGTTCTCGCGTAAGCATTGTTCACTCCTCCAAGCGAAATGATACCATTATTATACGGCACTCCGTTAAAAATTTCAAGGCATCATTTCCAATTTAACAATTTTTCATACATGTCCTGTACTTTTTGAACGTGCCTCTCAACGCTGAACGCTTTCTCGGCAGCCCTTCTCGCTTGTTGCCCGATCCGGATGTTTAAACCTGAATCTGTGGCGAACTCAAGGATTTTGTTTACGATTGCTTCCATGGGGTCTAACGGCATAACGTATCCTGTTACACCATCAATAATCATGTCAGCGGTACTACCGATTGGGGTGCCGATGACTGGCTTTCCAGCTGCCATCGCCTCTGCGATCACACTTCCCGCTGAGAGGGTTACAAGGAGATCTAGTTCCTGCATGACGTTAGGCATATCGGTGCGGTGTCCGGTGAAATAGAGGATGTCTTGCAGCTGATATTTAACTACCAACTGGCGGACTTGACGCTCGTAGGTGCGATGTACAGGTGTATCTAATGCGGCACCGATGATACGAAACCGGACTTTCTTGCAGTGCGCAGCAACCTCAGCGGCTATCTCAACGAACGCTTTTTGGTGTTTGAAGGGTTCAATCCGTCCGATAATACCCACGACATATTCTGTCGAGCGTTCCGGTCGATCCAGGGGTTGAAAAGCGTCTAAATCGACACAATTCAGAACGATGTCAATTTTTTGTGCATCAGTTCCGGCTTGGATTAGGGCGGTTTTGCTCTCCTGAGAGATGGCGATGATTCGATCCATCTGGTTGAATTTATACTTTCGGACTTGGGCGGTTGTAAGCAGCGTCCGAACATGTGAAATGACAGGGATTTCCAACTGTTTCTTGATATATAATAGATACGGGTTAAGCCATGAATCAGAGGTATGGACGAGTTTCGCATTGTGCGCCTTGGCGAGTGTCGTTAATTTTTCGGCGGCGCGATACCTCGCTATTAGCGATTTCACCCTCCGCCACGGGGGCAGCCCAAGAACGACTGTCGGGATGTTAAAATGCCTAAGATGTTCTACGAAAACACCATCGTCGGGACAGACAACAAGCGGCTGATACCGTTTTTGATCGATATTTGTGACGAGATAAGCGAGTTGCTTTTCACCGCCACCGATGCTTGAACCACAATGGCTGAGGTACAGGATCGGAATCATCTGTTTTTATTCGCAAACGCAGCCGCTTGATGGCAACGGTAGTTTACACGGGAAAATCGAGGTGCTGGTCTCTGAACACTTGACTTACTGATCGGTGCTGATGTACGCGCAATATCGCTTCAGAGAGTAACGGGGCGATAGAGAGCACTTTAATTTTTCCGTCTAATCGCTTTTCTGCTGGGACAGGAATTGTATTGGTGGTGACAACTTCACGAATTGATGGGTGCGTAAGTCGTTCCAGGGAACTACCGACGAGTACGGGGTGTGCGATGCTCACATAAGCGGGGTTTGCCCCGGCCTCTGCCAATGCGATGGCTTGCTGATGGATACTCCCGCCGGTTTGTATTTCATCGTCAATAACAATGGGGGTTCTGCCGTCCACTTCGCCGACAAGTTCTACGAATTGGACATCCTGTCCATCAGCACCGCCTCGCCGCTTGTGCATGATGGCTAACGGGAGTCCGAGAATATCGGCGTACTTTCCTGCTAATTTGACGCGCCCCGCATCAGGGGCCACGATTACGCCGTTTTCGACCCGTTTCTCAAGGAAGTAGTGTGCCAGTGTGGTCACGGCAGTGAGGTGATCCATGGGAATATCAAAGAAACCTTGGATCTGTGGGACGTGTAGATCGATAGCCATGACGCGACTTGCGCCTGCTGTGGTCAATAGATTGGCGACGAGTTTCGCGCTAATCGGTTCGCGTCCTGTCGTTTTATGGTCTTGACGTGCGTATCCGAAGTATGGAATAATCGCTGTAATTTGCCGTGCGGAGGCACGTTTCATCGCGTCAATGGTGATAAGCAGTTCCATCAGGTTTTCGTTGGCAGGCTGGCTCGTTGGCTGTACGATATAGATATCGGTGCCACGGATACTCTCCTCTATCTGGATGCGCGTCTCATCATTCGGAAATGGACTGATTGAAATCTTACTGAGTTCAACACCTAAAATTGCAGCGATCTCTTTCGCCAACGCTGGATTCGCACGTCCGGCGAATAGCCTGAAATCGTCGCCAACTTGCTGGTCAATTGGTGTGGACATGCCAAGACCTCCTTATGCTGGGGTATTCTTATCTCTCAAATATAGTTTAACGAAGTAGGAAAAACAAAAGCAGTACCAGAATTATACTAACAACAGAACCACCTGCGGATTCCAAGACTTGAGTGCGTTGACTTTTCGCTTTGTACCTATCCGTGTACAAAATTATATATTCAGGTGGTTTTCCAATCAACCGTGAATAGGGTGGGTTGGGTTCATAAACAGCAGCAATAAGGATCCCGAGTATGCCACCCAAAAAACCAATGAAAAACCACTTAACCGTCTTGGTGTTAGATTCCGCATCTTGTTCAGCCGTTAACTCGGCATCTGCTAAAGTCGGTTGCAGTTGTTGATCATTCATTTTAAGGGGGCCTCTTTACAATTTGTAAATGCTATTATCGTATTAACGATTCACCGGTCATCTCAGTGGGTTGCTCTAAGCCGAGGAGGCGGAGTGCTGTTGGGGCGATATCGGCAAGTCTTCCACCTTCACGGAGTTGTTGCCCCTTGCCCTGGTTATCAACAACGATGAGATCAACATCGTAGGTCGTATGTGCTGTGTGGATACCGCCGGTTTCTGGATCAATCATCTGTTCACAGTTCCCGTGGTCGGCAGTGACAATCAGCGCGCCATCCTTTTTAAGTACAGCGTCCACAATTTTGCCTACACCTACGTCAACCGCTTCAACTGCCTTGATAGCGGCGGGAAGGGAGCCTGTATGTCCGACCATATCGCCGTTAGCATAGTTGAGTACGATCAAATCATACTTACCGGAACCGATCCGGCGTAGCATCTCTGCGGTCACACCGGGTGCAGACATCTCCGGTTTCTGGTCGTAAGTCGTTACGTCCCGTGGAGAGGCGATGATTTGACGTTCTTCGCCTTCGTACGGTTCATCTCGGTAGTCGTTGAAAAAGAAAGTAACGTGCGGAAATTTCTCGGTTTCCGCGCATCGGAACTGTGTGAGGCCTGCTTCACTGACATAAGCACCGAGTGTATTCTGCATTTTGGGCGGCTTTTTAACGGCTGCTTCAACAGGCATCCCTTGTTCGTACTCGGTCATTGTAACAAACTTAACGTCAGGTTTGCAA
>RKRO01000111.1 GCA_007571355.1 Candidatus Poribacteria bacterium
TATACTTTAAAGTATAATACTTTAAAGTATAATTAATGTCCAGTAAATTACAAATAGGATTTGCCCTTGCGAATTCGCGCGTAAAGTGCTACAATTAGGGCATGACACTTCTTGAAGCGATTTTTCTCGGTATTTTACAAGGGCTCACCGAATTCCTGCCCATCAGCAGCTCAGGGCATCTCGTCTTAGCACAGACGTTCCTCGGACTGAACGAACCCCTCGTCTTTTTTGATGTGATGCTTCATGTCGGGACGTTAGCGGCTGTATGTGTCGTCTACCGTGACGCAATCTGGAAACTAACAATAGGTGGATTATCTTCCCTCACGCACACGCAATTCTGGCGGCAACCGAGGTCAACGTTTAACGCATCAACGGAACTCAAGTTTATCTGGTTGATCCTACTCGGCTCTATTCCAACCGGTGTTATCGCTGTGATATTCAAGATGGAATTGGAGTCCCTTTTCCATGAGGTTGGTCTTGTGAGCATTATGTTAATTTTCACAGGCGTTATTCTCCAACTGCCTCGCCTCCGTAAACATGAAGTAGATAGTACTGACGATTCAATTGGAAAACTGAGAACATGGCACGCACCGCTCATTGGGATTGCGCAAGGCTGCGCGATTACACCGGGCATTTCTCGCTCCGGCACGACGATTTCGCTGGCTCTGTTTTTGGGGATTCCTGCCAAAACGGCTGCGGAATACTCTTTTTTGCTGTCCATTCCCGCGATACTCGGTGCCGTTGCGCTGAAAATTCGAGATGTTGGAGACACCGCCATACCGTTTTATATCGTTGGGGCTGGGATGCTCGCCGCGTTTATCGTCGGTTATATCGCGCTGCGATTGCTATTGGCTGTGCTAAACCGGGGCAAATTCTCCCTGTTTTCCTACTACTGCATCGCTTTAGGGGTGGTGTCGCTCTTGATCGCCTTAATCCAATAAGTCGCGACACGGCCAAGGATTTTTGGATTATAGTGCTGCAGTTCTGGTACGACACCGATACTGTTTAGGAGGTCACAAATTTTCCTGTCGTTCTGGAGTGTGTTCCGGATCCACTTTTTCCCAGTACATTTATAAATCAGACTGGCGAGATACATCTGCAACGGTTTTAGTCTGAAGCGTTTGAGATAACGGAGCGGAAATCCGAATCCGTGCCCGGAAATAGCGAGCGTGCCTCCCAGTTTCAGGACGCGTGCGAGCTCTGTCAAGGCACGTCTATCATCAGGGACATGTGGCATGACGAGGAAGCAAGTTACGAGATCAAAGGTTTCATCAGCGAAGGGTAATACCGGGAGTGAGGCGCGTAGTAAGATAGGCACCGCGGCAGGTGGGACTATTGAAGTTTCGACTTGAGAACGCCCAAATACCAAGAATGTCTCATCTACATCAACCCCGATGAGAAGTTCCGGTGCATCGGTAGAAAGCGCGACAAGCAGATTCCCGGGTCCGCATCCGACATCCAAGACTCTCTTGCCAGTGGCATTGATATTCAGCGTATCCAGTTGTTTTCGTGTCGTGCCGCGTTTGAGTTCGTGGTAAGCGTTTTGAATGTAGGCAGCATGCCATTTTGTCAATTTCAAAATTTTCCTTGCGGTTCGATAAGGCGAGTGTTGCTTCGGACTACGTTTTTTGGGTGATGCCTGTCGCGAGCCCAATCATTTCATTAATTGTTGATAAATCGCTTCCAGTCTTTGCATAGATTCCGTGCTGTTGAATTTCTGCTGAATCGTTGTGCGTGCGTTTTGCCCCAACACCATAGCGAAATCAGGATGTGTCAATAACCGATGCAGTGCTGATGCCAACGCCTCAGGATCCTTAGAGGGGACGCGGAGCCCGTTCTTCTCATCTTCGATGAGATCAACGATGCCGCCTACATCCGATGCAATGCATGGCATTCCGACCGCCATCGCCTCAATTAGCGCATTCGGCGAACTTTCGTGTAACGAAGGCAAAACAAAGACATCCGCCGTTAGCAGTACAGAAAAGACATCTTCACAAAAACCGGGGAACGCTACCTGTTCCGAAAGCCCATATTCTGCTACGCGCGCGCGGAGTTCCGCCTCAAGTTCGCCTTCACCGAGAAATGTGCATCGCCACGTAACATTTTGTTGTTTCAGTAGATTTAACGCCTCAACCAGATACCGATGCCCCTTTTCGGGTGCGAACCGTCCGACACTAACGATTAACTTTTCCTCAGTTTTAGGTGTCTGTCGCTGCGCCCATATCTCCGTCGGTAATTCTAATAAGTTGGGGATGCTATGGATATTCTTATCTGGATATCGCTGGCAGAGATGGCGTTGAATCGGTTCGGCATTCGTCAGCAGGGCATCGGCAGTGTTATAGATGACCTTTTCAGTGAGCCAGAGCCTGAATTTGCTGTATCGGGCGTGGTAATCCCCGCGCTGTGAAGCGACAAACGGGATCCGTCGCCAAAAGCCGCATCTACGAGAAAGTCCACAGATGAAATTGGAATACCACAACCAACTATGTACAATGTCGGGTTGAGTTGCCTTGACGATACCAGCGACAGCGAACGCTTTTTCCAGCAAATGTCTGCGTTTGTGTCCACCAGCGAGTGTCGTTATCTGCTGGACACAAGGTAGGGTCGTGAGTGCTGAGATGCGCTCGCCTTCAGCACGACTCAGCACGACGGATGCCTCATACCGTTCTGATGGCAGCTGTGCTAACGTCTTGAGCAGCTGCGATTCGGCACCGTCTTTTGTCATGGAATCGATGACGTAGAGTATCCGCATTTTTTAATTTTCCTTGCGGTATATCATCTGTCAGTAGTTGAGCGATTGCTACGGGGTGAGACATCTCTCACCATCTTTATCAGTAGTGCTCTGCTGATAGATTATCGTAACATCCCAAAATAAATGAACACTTGGACGCAGATACCCCCTTGAAGAAACACCTTCTTCGCGTTGGATTTTAGCGTTTGCAAAAACCTCGCCCCGCAAGCAGGGGGAACAAGATGGGCATCACTTCGGCGTGGTGTGTTTCAATCATTACAGGCTTTACTATAACAATTTCGGGCAAGGGTTCTTGTTGTTGGTTTAGGTACCAATTCATGAGAGTTTACTCCTCTTCGGGTTGTTCTAGTTCGGAAAGCCATTTGAATCTGCCATCCGGCGAGGTGCGCGTGAAAAAATCCATACCGCCGCCGCCATGTGTACCACCTACCACGCCCCACCCGTGATATAGCAAAATATCTTCTATGCCATCACCATTAAAATCAGCGCGTGCGTATCCCCTTAATGAATGGATTACGCCGTGGTCGTGAAATTCAACACTGTGTGGTGTTTTTTTTGTGACGATGATTCCCCCTTCGTCAATCTTATCCTGTACACTTATTTCAAGATTTTTCATAAAATCTGGGTTGTTTTTCATAGACCATACGAAGAAATTATAGGGCACTAATTCTAAATTACTGACTCCAACATCTGTTATAAAGCTCTTTTCAACTGGGGATGCAGTTTCAAGCATGGATAGCAAGTTATCGTTACTGCGTAAATGTGTTGTCATTATCATCTGAAGGTTATTGTACGCGCCTTCATAACCTGCGTCCTGTGCTGCCTGATATTCTCTCCATGTTTTAACTTCAATTATTACTTCCTTTTTTTTTTTTTAACCTTCTATTTCTATGAATTTTCTCAGTTTTGCAGTAGCGAAATATTTGCCTTCCCATTTAGAGATAGGTTTATCTCGAAGAGCATCAATATCATGTGTCATGATAGATGTGATGGCAGTG
>RKRO01000117.1 GCA_007571355.1 Candidatus Poribacteria bacterium
ACTAAGCTTTGGACAATTTTCATCGGGACAGACAACCGAAAAGAAACACCCCAGCAAAACTCCGAACGCAAGAGACATAGCACGCCTACAGCGTGCGGAAGTTTCCATAGACCGATGGCTATAGACATAGCACGCCTACGGCGTGCGGATTTTTCTACGGGTTCCTTGCGTGTGTGAAATTATCGTAAAAATAGACACGCCTTTGAAACACAACACCCACAAAACAAGGATCGTCCAAACTTTAGTAAAGTAAGTCGTCTGCTTGAAACATAGCATAGGTTCGGAATCGTGTCAATCGGTTTCTACCCTGACAAAAGCCTTGCACAGAAGACCCAGAAAGCGTATAATGCAGGGTATGGACTTTCAAACATATTATGACCGTTACCGACAGAGGATACGCCGCACACAGGAGAGTGCTGCAGCAACGCCAGAACTTTCGCTATTCCCGCACCTCCAAGCCTTCCTTGAGGAACTCACTGTCGAATATTTTCATAGAAACACAATACGCTTCGTCCAAGAGCCAAGGTTATTGGATCAGATTGGCAGGCCGGATTTCGTTGCGATGGATGGCTTGCTGCCCATCGGATATATTGAAGCAGAAGCGTACGGCAGAGACCTGAACAACCTCACAGGACACGCCAGAGAACAGAACACACGTTTTACCGAAAATCTTGATAACTTTATCCTGACGAATTTCGTGGATTTCCAGTTGTGGACAGAGGGGCGGCTGCGTGCGGCGGCGAGTATAGAAGATGGCACTGGAGCGTTCGAGACATTATTGGAGCGATTTCTCAATGCGGAACCGCTCCAGATTGCCACGCCGGAGGCACTTGCGGGATACCTCGCCAGAAGAACGCGGGAACTACAGACCCAAATTGCAACGACACTTACCGATGAAAGCAGCGACACCTACAGAATGTTCTCAGCGTTCAAGGCACTCCTCCTATCTACATTGACACCTGACGATTTCGCGGATATGTATGCACAGACGCTTGCGTATGGACTGTTTGCGGCGCGCTGCACACTCCCAAATGCGACGAACTTCTCGCGGCATACCGCTGTGGAGGCACTTCCGAGATCAAACCCGTTTCTCATCGAACTCTTTCATCATATTGCTTCACCGCGGCTCGAGGCAAACGTTACCTATATTCTGGACGAGATTTCAGCACTGCTCCGAAACGTGCCAGCGGAGATGCTCCGCACGGCGTTTGCAGGTCGGAATCAATTTGAAGACTCGGTCATCCATTTCTATGAGACCTTCCTCGCGGAATACGATCCGCAGCGGCGCGTCGATCGGGGGGTCTACTACACACCACCACAGGTTATCTCATATATCGTCAGGTCTGTGGACAGTCTGTTGAAAACGGAGTTGGATAGACCCGACGGTCTTGCTGATGACAGCACGCTCATCCTTGACCCCGCGACAGGGACGGGTGGTTTCCTGTTGACGGTGTTGGAGCATATCCAAGAATCAGTGACGCAAACCTACGGCGCGGCAGAATGGCAGCAATATGTCAATGCCGACCTCGTTAAACGGATATTCGGATTTGAGTTGCTGGTCGCGCCGTATACCATCGCGCATCTGAAGTTGGGGCTGCTTTTACAATCGCAAGGGTGGGGTGCGGATGAACGCCTCCGTATCTACCTCACGAATACCTTGGAACAACCTGCAGAGATGCAGCCCCCGTTACCCTTTGCGGAGTTTATCACTGACGAGGCGAACGCGGCGTTGTCGGTGAAAAGGGACGAACCGCTACTTGTGATTCTCGGCAATCCACCTTATCAGCGTCACTCTGCTAATCCAAGCCGCGTAGATGGAAGGGTAACCTTCATTGGACGGCTTATAGAGGACTACAGACAAGTTGATGGAGAACCATTGCGGGAAAGAAACTCAAAAGCACTTCAAGCGGACTATGTAAAATTTACTCGATGGGCACAGCGACGAATTGATAAGAACGGCGAGGGTATTGTCGGCTACATTGTCAATAATAGTTTCCTTGACGGTCCTATGTTTCGTGGAATGCGGAAAAGCCTATTAGACAGTTTTAACACCATTTACTTACTTAACCTACATGGGAGCAATAGAAGAACGGAAGCCGTTCCTATAGGGCAGAGAGATGAAAACGTGTTTGACATTTCACAAGGGGTATGTATCCTATTATGTGTAAAAGAAAATGATAATCCTGCTTCAGCAAAGGTTTACTACGCGGATCTGTGGGGATCCCGGGAGGAGAGATACGATACACTTTCCGAAACTGACGTTCAATCCACGGAATGGGCCGAGTTACAACCGACATCATCCTACTATCTTTTTGTCCCGCAAGCAACAGATTACAGTGCAGCATACGAAGCAGGATGGAGTATTACTGACCTCTTTCAAATAGGTTCGGTTGGGATTGCTACTGGTCGGGATAGATTTACAATCCGTCGGACTGCTGAAGATGTTCGTGAAACAGTAACGGATTTCATTTCCCTTTCTGTAGAGGAGGCACGGGACACGTACAGATTGCCAAGAGATAGTCGAGATTGGCGGGTCCATTTTGCCCAATCAGATATCCGTAATCACCCGGATTCTAATCAACACATAAAGCCAATTCTTTATCGTCCGTTTGATACACGCTGGACCTACTATACTGGTCGGTCGCGAGGATTCCACTGTACGCCTCGTGGTGCAGTTATGTCTCATCTCCTTACAGAAAACTTTGCCCTCTGCATTTGTCGTATTGTCACAGGTCCGAAATGGCAACACGCTTTAGTAACTGACAAAATCACTGAAAAGTGCTATATTTCCAATAGAGGCAGCGAATCTGGATATGTATTCCCACTCTACCTATATCCAAATCCAGAGGAATTAGGACTCTCGACGGAGCGTTCGCTCAATTTCAAACCTGCCTTTCTGACTGCACTCTCAGCGGTGTTGGGACTCCCACAGATTGAACCCTTTAACCTCCCAGAAGGCGTTTCACCGGAGGAGATTCTCGCCTATATCTATGCGGTTTTGTACAGTCCGACCTATCGTGAACGGTATTACGATTTCCTGAAATACGATTTCCCGCGTCTCCCATTACCACACGACATTGAACAGTTTCGTACGCTCGCCGCGTTGGGGCAGCAATTAATAGACTCGCACCTTTTGAAAAATGTGTCGCGATCAAAGGTCGCTCCTACAAGAAGGGAAACATCGGCAGTGCATCGGTTTGAGGGTGAAGGCGATGGCGTTGTCGGACGCGTGCGTTATGTGGATGGGCGGGTTTGGATTAATGCGTCACAGTATTTCACGGATGTGCCAGCAGAAGTCTGGGCATACGAGGTTGGTTCGTATCAGGTCTGTGAGAAGTGGTTGCGGGATCATCGCGGTGCGGTGTTGCGCCATGAAGATGTGCGGCGGTATCGTGCAATTTTGGTGTCTGTGGTGGAGACACTTGGGGTTATGGGGACGATTGATACGGTTTTGTGGGGAGAGGTTTGAATTGCAGACCGACACAATTTTCCCTTGACTTATAGAAGACAAATAGGATAAAATCAAGAGGAAACATATCCAATGAGGAGACAAAATGCGAACAGTTAAATTAGGTTTAATTGGTGCAGGTGGCATTGCACAAGCGCATTGTGGCACTATTGCTAACATTGAAGGTGCCGAAATTATCGCTGCTGCCGACCTTGTCCCCGCAAACCTTGAACGCGCGAAAGAACAGTGGGGCATCAAACACACATTTTCTGACTACAACGAAATGCTCAAAATGGA
>RKRO01000437.1 GCA_007571355.1 Candidatus Poribacteria bacterium
CCACAAGAGTGGTGCAGAATAAGCAAGGAGCGTCATACCGGGTTCAGCGACGTAGTGTAAAAAGACTGGCACTGCGTGATGGTGCTGCGGTTGATAGTATTCAATGCCTTTATCTATGTAGACCAAGGCACTTTTGAATTCACTCAAATAGTAAAGCGTTGCGCCGAGTGCGCGATGGGCTTCAACTTCAAAAGCTCGGTTTTCTGTTTGCTTCGCGATAGCGACACAGGCTTCACCGAGTTCCCGCGCAGAAACGAGTCTGCCGCGGACGACATGTGAAAGCCACAATCCGAACAGTATGGGGAAGCGGAGATCTTTTATCTGATCAAGCGAGATGTTGGTGTCATCTTTTAAAGAGGTCTCTTCCATTTTTTCGAGTGTTTCGAGGAGTTCTCGCGCGCGTGTGTAGGCGACTTCTACCTCCGGGGAAGCATACCCTTTGGTGGCGATGAGTGCTGTACCGAGGGTTGTTTGCAGTTCGAGCTCACGCCGTAGGACGGCTTCCTGCTCCTCGGGGGTGCTGACCTTCTTTGAGAGCGTCTCGAGTGCCGCCAACCCCTGTGTGATATGTCGAACACCTTCGACGTTCGCGGAGCGTTCTAAAGCACGGTGTGCAGCTCGGTGCCAATAGTCGATCGCTTTTCCAGAGAGACCGGCTTCGGTATAGTGATAGGCGACGAGTTCGGGTTGGAAGCCGTCACTATGCTGCAGGACCTCTGCGATCTGTTCATGGTACTGCTGTCGCTTGCTCTTTAGCAGGGCTTGATAAGCCGTCTCGCGTAGCAGTGGATGTCTAAAGGTGTATCGAAACTGATTATCGGCGATCTTGTCGAGGTTGAGGATGTAGGCGTTTACTAATGTGTCGAGTTCACCCTTCAGAATTGTGAAGTCGGTAAAAGTGTTATTTCCAAGTTCAACACCGGTTGCGATTTTGTGGAGCAGCTCGGCTGTCCACTCTCTGCCGAGGGTTGCTCCCAGTTGAACGATCTCCTTAACGGGCCCGAGCTCGTCTAATCGCGCTGTCAGCAAGTCTTGTAGCGTTACAGGGACAGCGACTGTTTGGGTTTCCGTTGGGCTGCTTACGTCCAACGTATCTGAAGAGAGTGCCAAGGTATCGCCTTCAAGCATCATCTGTGTGAGCTCTTCGACGAACAGCGGGACCCCTTCTGTCATTTCGACGATTTTTGTCAATAGATCTGATGGTAATTGCGTATCGCCTGCAACGTGTTGGATCATTCTTTCCACCTGCGCTGGCGTGAGCGGATCCAGCGGGAGTGTATTTGCCCATGCCGGCTGCAGTAATCGCTTCAGAATTTCTCTATCCACGGCATCGTTTCCAAATGACTCATCTGTAGCAGGCTGTGCATCGCGTTTTTCATTGGATTGTATGCTGTTCCGAAAATGGTGTATATCCGAGCGACAGGACAAAACCACGAAGATTCGAGCGTTTTCAATCCGTGTGATTAAAAGTGTAAGAAACTCGATACTTGACGGATCGATCCAGTGAAGGTCTTCTACGATGAAAAGTATCGGTTTCTGCTCGGACATCTTCAGGAGCACTTGGACGAGGACTTCCAATGTCTGTTGGCGGCGCTGCCTGCGTCTCCAGCCTGAAGGATATGTATCTTGTTCAATCGGTCTGCTATACGGGTGCAGACCGCTACCGGTTTCCGTTTGACGTTGTATTTCAAAAGGTATCTCCAATAGTTCAGCGAGGAGTGGCAACGTTTCTGGTATATGCGCTTGGGCGTTTGCACCCTGTTCGACAGTCGGAACGCTATAGTCTTGTAGCAAATTTTCGAGTTTTTCGAGCCTTGCTTGGGCGGTGTCAGTATTTGTAAATTGTACGACGTGTTCTTGGAACAGCGAAAGAATAGGATAAAGTGGGCTGTTCTGGTAGTATTGCGAGCACCTACCTTCTAAAGCAGTGGCTTCTGAATGGTTCTCAACGTACTCCTGAATGTGTTGTACGCATCTTGACTTTCCGATGCCCGCTTCACCTTCAATAAGGAGGGCTTGCCCTTTCGCTGCGAGGGTTTGCGTCCACCCTTGTTTGAGGCACTCGACCGCATGTTCGCGTCCGATCAGGGGGGTTAATCCACTTTCGTTGGCGATCTCAAGTCGGCTTTGCAGAGGGATTTCACCGGAGACTTGATAGATATTGACAGGGCGTGTAATACCACGTAGTGTGGAGGCACCGAGTGCATCGCATTGAAAAAAGCCTTCAACCAATTGGTGTGTTGTATCACCGATGACGATGGTGTTCGGTGATGCAAGTTTTTGCATCCTTGCAGCGAGATTCGGTGTTTTACCGACGATGTCGATGGCTTCCGGGGATTCTTGTGCTGAGATATGCCAAACAACGACGCGCCCTGTATCAATACTGATGCGAACGTTAATCTCTACACCAAACGTTGTATGGAGATATGGGTTTAGTGCCTCAATAGCGGCAACGCTACCGAGTGCGGCTCTCACAGCGCGGTGTGCCGTATCCTCATGGGCAGTCGGATAACCGAAATAGACGAGTATCCCGTCCCCGAAGTAGCGTGCAATGTGTCCGTTTTGTGCTAACACTACCTCCATAATGCATGTCCGATATATCTCTAATAGGTTTCGGAGTTCTTCGGGATCAAGTTTTTCGGTGAATGCTGTAGAGTCGACGATATCGCAGAATAAGACGGTTAACTGCCGACGCTCCGCGCCATGTGGCAATGCTTGTTCAATAGCAGTTATATCAGCTGCTGACAATTCACGTGGACGCGAGGGCGCGCCGAGCAGTGCTCCACATTCGCCGCAAAATTTGAACGGTGGATTCAAGAACCCACACTTTGCGCAAAGTTTGTGCTGCATACGCGGTTTCCACCCCACATTGTGTACAGAGAACCTGTGTATTATTTTCTGAATTGGTTCAGATATTCCCCCAATTCAGCATCACGCGGATCCAATTTGTACGCTTCTTCGTAGAAGTCGAGCGCTCTATCCGTTTTGCCGACTTTCATATAAAACGAACCAAGATTACGATACGCAACGCTATGTGTCGACTTCAAGTCCAAGGCGCGCAGGTAATGGTCGCGGGCCCGCAACAGATACACTTTTGTCTCTCCAATCAGAATATTAAGCGTGATTTCGTTTTCCCAACGTTGTCTGTATACTTCGCCACCGAATTCCTTCGCTGCTACCGCAATCGCATCAGCGACTGTTTCATACCGTGTTTTGAGCAAAATAGAACCGGAGTTGATTTTGTCCATAGCATTTCTGAGTTCGGCTATCGCTTCCTCAGGTGATTCGCTGCTCAGTTCCTTTTCCCATGATGGCCAGTTGGGACCCGCGTATTGGAGTCCCTGGGCATAATAGACGGCTCCGAGGTCGTTAAAGACTTCGGCATTTTCAGGGCGCATTTTTATCGCTTGGCTGTAAAGTTCAATGGCTTGTTGGTATTGCTTGGCGTTAAAGGCATCTGTGGCGTGTGTACGCATCTGTTTGAACTCTTCGCTTTCCAGATTGACGGCAATGCCCAATTGCGATTCATCTCTTGCAAAGAAATAGATGATGCCAATAATCACAATAGAAACGCAGACAGCGATGAGCGTCGGTAGTTGCAGTTTCATATTTTTAACTTTCCTTGCGGTTCGGTGAGATGGATTAGATGTTTAAGCACCTTTTCCGTAACCGATGACTGATAATTATTTTCTTTATAGTAAAGCCCGTAATGCTTGAAACACATCCTATCGTAGCGA
>RKRO01000588.1 GCA_007571355.1 Candidatus Poribacteria bacterium
TGAGAGACTATTACCCGATGTATCCAACAGAATCGGACCTTTTTGTAGAGGAAGAGGAGACAGACGAGCCCGCTATCGAATCCCCAAGGGACGAGACCTTCGCGTATCTACAAAAGATCGCCAAAACACCTTTGCTGGATCCTGAACAAGAGACCGCTTTTTTTGAAAAATACCAAGACGGTCTCCAACTGTTCACCGCCGTATTGAATCAATTCCCTGATTGGATATTCGTCTCGTTGGACATTACTGCAGCTGCTGAGGACAAAAAACACAAATATGAACCGCCGCAATCGGAACACGGATTAATTATAAGCAAGATTCGTTCTGAAACCCAAGCCCTCGGTGTTTTGTTGGAAAAATTAGAGGCAAAAGCGAAATTGTTTGAACAAGCGCGGTGGCGGATTTTTGAAGGGAACGCGCACCTGATTAAAAAATATATTAACGAAACCTCGCCGCCCGAATTAATGCAAGCCGGGAGCCTTGCACTCTTTGATGCTATTGACAACGGCGACACCAAACGGGGCGCAGAGTTCCGAGCTTATGCCCGAAAAACGATCCGTCATAGCATCAGCACTGCTCATAAAAAAATGGCGGAATCTGAACAACACTGCGAAACCCCACTCGATAAGATAGCACCGTTCCTTGACTTTGGACATGTCACACTGGCACCGTTTGACGAGGAACAGGAGTCCCTCGCTTTTCAGGAATTTGATGTTATTCGTCGCGAGATTGAGATGCTTTTGGCGGAATTGCCATCAGTGATGTTATCCAAGAGAATCGCAACGCATTCGCCGCGTGCGCTGCGCTTTGCTCTTGAGGACCTACAAAATGAGTTCGCGCATATCAAGTGGTTAGCGGAACAACTCGAAGAAGCTGACCAGATTACACACGGTACGAAGTTGAAAATCGTTGAAGCGAATTTACGCCTCGTCGCCAGTATCGCTAAACAACATCACTTTAGCAAAACATCGTTGACCTTCCTCGATCTAATGCAGGAGGGCAGCCTCGGTTTAATGCGGGCAGTGGATAAATTCGACCACACACTTAAATTCCGCTTTAGCACTTATGCAACATGGTGGATTATGCAATCCATCAAACGCGCACTCGACCAGCAAGGGCAAATGATCCGAGTGCCATGCTACATCGGCGAAGCACGACGCGCTATTAAGCAGGCTCAAGCGGACCTGACATCCAAACTCGGACGCGAACCGACAACCACCGAGATTGCAAACGCTGTTGAACTCACAGAAAAAAAAGTCTCTGAAATTTTCAACGCGACGAGGGACCCTGTACCACTTGACGCACCGATTAATGAAGATTCACCGGACGGTTCATTTTCTGAACTTATTCCAGACCCATCTCAGATTACACCGGAGAGCTACCTGCTCGATTACGCGAAAATTGAGGTCATCTCTGAAATCCTTAATCGGACGCTTAATCCGCGTGAAGTACAGGTAATCATCCTCCGATACGGGTTGATTGATGGCACCGAATATACTTTAGCGGATATCGGGGACAAACTCCAAATTAGCCGAGAACGTGTGCGACAGATAGAGGTCGAAGCCATTGAAAAACTCAAGAAAAGCGACGAATCGAAAGATTTACTTCAAGAATTGCTCCAAGGCTCCTAAAAAACAGCGTGAATTCAAGCCGAAATACCCATTTAAACTTCATATAACCGCTACACGCACGTCAATCTAACGGAGTCCAATCACTTTGAAGATCGCATATTTCGACTGCTTTTCTGGTATCAGTGGCGACATGACACTCGGTGCTTTAGTTGATGCAGGCGTGCCACCGGAAATACTTACGGATGGGTTAGCGACCCTCAAACTCGATGCTGAGTTTAGGCTGCGCTTTGAAAAGGCAGTCAAGCACAGTATCACCGGCACACGAGCAATTGTAGAGGTGCATCCAGCGCACACGCCTCCGCACGAGGGTGCCGCGCATGAGCATACACATACGCGCCGCCATGATCACAGGCATTCTCACCATCATCATGAGCACGGACCCAGCCGCCTCCTTTCCGATATTTTCGAGCTGCTTGACGATAGCGATTTAGACGTAGAGATTCGGGATACCGCAAAACGCGTCTTTGATCGACTCGCGGAGGCAGAGGCGAAGGTTCACAATACTACGAAAGATAATGTCCACCTCCACGAAGTCAGCGGGATCGATTCCATTGTAGATATTGTAGGGGCTGTCATCGGTTTGGCGCATCTGGAGGTTGACGTTGTTTACGCCTCCCCACTCTCTCTTGGCAGAGGTTTTGTCCGATGCGCACACGGACTCATGCCTGTTCCTGTCCCTGGCACGATGGAACTCCTGCAAGGTGTCCCGATCCATCAAACTGATATTCCGAAGGAGCTGGTCACGCCAACCGGTGCTGCGCTCATTACGACGTTATCACAGGAATTCGGGGGCATGCCACAGATGCGACTTGACCGTGTCGGATACGGTGCTGGCACCCGCGACCTCGAACAACGTCCGAATCTCCTCCGCCTCTGCCTCGGCAAAAAAACGTCAGAGATTGGCACAAAGACAACCCGCCATCACACTGAAACTGATAGTGTTGACATCATTGAGACCAATGTAGACGATATGTCGCCGGAGATCACCGGTTATGTTACTTCCCAACTCTTTGAACACGGCGCACTTGACGTATTCCTCGCGCCCGTTTACATGAAGAAGGGTAGACCGGCGACGCAGATCACCGTCCTCTGTCCTACGACGCACCGCGACAGACTCATAGAACTCCTCTTCACTGAAACCACAACTTTTGGCGTTAGACTCTCTTCTGCTGGTCGGATTAAACTCCGCCGCGATTTTGTCCGAATTGAGACGCAGTGGGGGGCAATCCAAGCCAAACGCGGCTACTTTAATGGAGCAATTATCAAGACCGTCCCCGAATACGAAGATTGCAAACGGCTCGCCGAACAGAACAACGTCCCGCTCCGACAGGTCTACGCAGAAGCACTCCGCAACCTCAGTTCTGTTAAGGCAGTAGATCAATCCGAAATCTAACCCTTTATTTGTCTCCTTGCAGTTTATGCTTTGATGCTGCGCGTGCGCGCAATTGTAGCACAAACTGTCAGTTTGTGTGGTATGTGGCGTAAATTAACAGTGGACGCTACATACGTCCAACATTTATCAAATTCACGTTATACCAAGAATGCACCCAAATTCTGCTTCTCAGGAGGTTTATGATCCCAATGATGGAAATTAACAACACAGACATTACAACGTGGGCACTCCCAGAAGGGGCGATTGCCCGGTTCGGGCGCGGGAAGATAAATGATATGGCGTTCTCGTCGGATGGTGAATGTCTTGCTGCCGCAACCTCCATCGGACTGTGGCTCTATGAACTTTCCACAATGCAGCCTATTGCATTGTGGGAAACCGAAAGGGGGATGGTTTCTGCCATCTCCTTTTCCCCCACAGGTTCCCGGGTTACCACTGGCAATGCAGATAGTGTTGTTAAAGTATGGGAAATGCACCCGCAGCAGTGTGTTTTAGAGATAGGACAACGAGTATTGAACCATAGTATCCAACAGCTCGCCTTTTCTGCTGATGGACACTACCTCGCTGCGTCGTGCCCCCGGGATCCGGTTTCGGTGTGGTGTGCAGAAACAGGAAGGGTTATTGCGGAGTGTCCTGTTGAAGCACCGAAAGCACCAGGGCGTATACGCTATTCGATCTGTTTTTCTCCTAATGGGACGCTGCTTGCCTACATGTCTAGCACTGATACTGTATCTGTCACACACTTAGAAACTGGGGCATCCATTGTAGATTTTTTCATACACACTACACGCCGCACGGATCTCGTTTTTTCACCGTGTGGACAATTCCTGGCTGCCGGTATACAGAGAAGAGACACTGAGCCTCGAAGTAGTATAATTTACGTGTGGGACGTTCCGAAACAGGCGTTAGAAATATCGTCCGAATATAGTGGGTATAGGACAATTCCCACCTATTTGCCTGATGGGACTTTACGGGTTGCTGAGGTTTATGAGAACGAGGTCGTGATTTGGGACACATTTCAACAAGAGAAACGAGGTGCCTTTGAACATCGTGGTGACACACGTGCTGCGCGATTTTCATCGGATGGGCAACAATTCGCTATCGCAAGTCCACGTGATTTTCAGGTATGGCGTGAAAACGCACCTCAGACGGTGTGTCTTCAAGGACATCTCGGTAATCCCAATTCGGTAACCTTCATAGAAAACGGGAAAACGTTGGTGAGTGGACACACTGCAGGCAGCGGTATTGTGTTTTGGAATGTGGCAGAGAAATGTGCCCAACAGACGCTTTTTATGGACACAACACTGCCTTTTACTATACCTAGGGGGGACTTGCTGTGTCGCCCGATGAAGAATTCTTGGCTGCAAGTTCCTTAAAAACCATTGAATTTTGGCATGTTGCGTCTCGTACCCGAATCATGACGTTCACCGAACCCCAGTTTGTTGGCCCGCTCGCGTTTTCGCCTACGGGTGAATGCTTTGTCAGCACAACAACAGATGGGGCACTTTATCTGTGGGATGTCAATCGTTGGGAAAAGCGAGAAACCTTATATAAGCATACGGATCATATTCGGGCATTAGCGTTTCATCCTAATGGCAAGATATTTGTGACGGCTTCAATGGACGGCACCGTGTGGGCGTGGGATGTTGCGCGTGGAAGTTTTGTGACTTCGCTTTCGTTGGCATGGCCTTTATCCCCAGACGTGTATAAAGGCGATGAAAAGGCAATAGAACGCGCCCTTAAAGTCGTTGCGTCTCACAGTCAAAACGAACGTGCTCACGAAATTTGGGGACTCACGTTTTCTGCTTGTGGAACTCTCCTTGCAGGGGGGCGGGCAAACGAGATTCGGTTGTGGGATGCTACCACATACGAAACGCGGATGATCATATTTCCTCCGAGGGAAAGCCGTCGACCGTATGCTTTAACTTTTTCGCCTTGTAGCCGGTATCTTGTTTCTGGCTCTTGGTGGGGATTCAAGGATAAAGTCTCCATCCGGTTATGGGATGTTGCTACCGGTGAAAACGTCTACACGTTCTGGGGGCACTCCTCGGATGTGCAAGACCTTGCGTTTTCACCGGACGGTGACCTTTTGGCAAGTGCAGGTTATGATGGTGCTATCTTATTATGGGATATGGAACCTTATACCGAATTAGGTTAATACATCCCATTTTTGTTACATATCTATCAAAATTCCGAAGAAATCAGGCATTTGTGGGTTTACCATAACAGTGCCTGTTCTCATTTATACCAAAAACGACACAGGAGAGATAGAAATGAGCACTTTAAACAACAAAATCGCGCTCAATCTTGACATGGACGTAGAAGTATCCCTTAAGGCTTTCATCGCACCGATTGCATATACCGTGGGCGGGTTTCATAAGGAATGGGATGCGCTGGCGAATCTACGCGTCGTTGAACCGGAGAAGCAGTATTCCGCATCTGTTTTCCAATCTTTTCTTCCGACGAAACCGGTTTCAGTAGGCGAGTGCTGGCAGATTGAAGAAACGGGGGTTATGGAGTTGCTTCGGCAACTGAATCCGAATCCAAATTTCGATATGCATATCAATGCCGGGGATTCTCTCGGTTTGTGGGGATGCTTGCGCGCTTACAACGATGAAGTCGTCGACATCGTTTTTCGCATCCACGCGGAATTCGCTATCACTGACGGTTGGTTCACACCTTCTCAGTTTACTGGACATCTCGTTATGGACCGTATTCAAAAGCGTGTTGTATTTTTCCAGATGTGTGTTCCTGAAGGTTCGCGGTTCGATGTCAACTGGCAAAAAGACAAAAACAGGCCCGGTTTTAATGATAATCCTTATTATAGCACAGATAGCGGCATTTGTGAGCAATTTGAACTCCAGACCGGAACACGGATTCCAAACCCCGAATATACTGAATCCATCACCCAAGAAACAGCAGCACACAAACTGATACGCTGTTTCTATAAATCGCAGCGAATTAACTGGGTATCATTCGACAAAGCATTGGAAATGGCAGCAAAGATGCAGAAACCGATCCATGCCATTTCAATGGACGGTCCGCTCGCCGACGAGTCATGCTGAGGGAGCGGCAAAAACTTTAGGGCAGGTGTCCTATCTGACGAAGAAATAATTAAACTCTTGAACGAAAATTTTATCAATATGTGGATACGCAATGTTGATCTGAAGCGTATGCGCGATAGCACCGGATTTGATGGAATATCTCCATTGGGACTCACAATCATTAATAACAAATGGTGGCGGGGACCAGTGGATACATGGGTTATCTCTCCTGAGTTTGAGGCGATAGGGCATATATCTGTCAATGACTACCTTGGAAACAATAGACGCGAAGACGGGACTTTGGAAAGTGAGAATTATTTTCTGTTCCTCACAGATTCCTTAGCAGGAAAGTTCCCAGGATTCGGTAACACAATTCTTACACCTGAGCAGCCTTCACAACGGATCCTGGACGTTTTTCGGACACCGGAATATGGGCATCAAGAGTACACTGTTGTCGTCATTGATACGACAGCGTTTGACAATGGGGGAACGCTCACCCTTGATATAGAATTAGGGCATGAAAAAGCGCATGGTGGCTTTCATCTGTTAGGTGCTGATCACAAACTTACATACGATCCCGATCGCAAACGTCCTGAACCGGTTATGCTTAGTGAATCCCACGATATAGGTTGGTATAGTCCTTGTGAAATTGGGCAGATGACTCACCGTTTTGACAGAGGACGGGTCTTTAAATTGGTCGCTTGGGGGGCATTTAATGACAGAGGGAGCATCAATGCCTTTTACGCCAAAGTTTCTGTGAAACTAGCGGAAATAAAGTAGTAGTGCATCCAATTTTGTGTATAGGTGATAATATCCTATGCTAAAAAGGAAGCTTAAAAAGAAAATGAAAACTTTCAATAACAAAATTGCACTTAATCTTGACCGTGATGCAGAGGTATTAGTCAAAGGTTCCATCGCGCCGATTGAATATACACAATACAACTTCCACGTGGAATGGAACGAGTTGGCGAACTTTCGGGTCGATGAGCCAGAAAAACAGTATTCTGCCTCAATTTTCTGCGACTTTCTTCCGAAGGAAGCCGTCTCCGTCGGTACACCTTGGGAGATTGAGCACACCGGTGCCCTGGAATTGCTGAAGCAGCTTCAGCCGAGTCCATCTCTGGGGATGCGTGCGGAACTACCGTATCATAAAACCGAATCTCAAGGCTTGTGGGCATGCCTCCGCGCTTGCGACGATGAATTCGCTGATATTGTGTTCCGCATCCACGCGCAATTTGCCCTAAAAGATGGTTGGTTCACGCCTTCCCAGTTTACCGGACATCTTGTGATTGATAGAATTAAAAGAGCGGTTGCCTCCTTTCATATGTACGTCCCTAAAACCACCATAAACTTTGGTGCTAAATGGAAAATTGATCCAGACGAAGAGGGTCATATTACGGATAGCGGCTTCTGCCCACAAATGGAACTCCGCGCAGGGATAGAAGATGTTGTGCAAAATATCGAATTCACAGATTCCATTACACAAGAAGAAGTGGAGCACAAATTGAGTCTCTGCTTCTACAAATCGCAGCAAATTAATTGGGTATCGCTGGAAAAAGCGTTAAAGATGGCTCCTGCACAACAGAAACCGATCCATGCTATCTCAATAGATGGCCCGCTCTTGGACGAATCCTGCTGAGGTAGCGGGAAATACTTGAGGGCAGGTGTCCTCTCTAATGATCAAATCATCGAATTTTTGAACGACAATTTCATTAACACATGGGTCGCCAATTGTGAATTAGGACGTATCCATAGTTTGCGGGAACCGATTGCTAAAAGACGCGAACGCGAGGGAAGGACGTTTGACACAAGCCATCCGTTAGTACAAACAATTATCAAGGGGTGGAAAACCGGATCCAAAAAAGACTCACCGGTGGATTGCTTGGTTATATCACCGACGTTTGAACTCATGGGCAGACAACCCGCGAATGAACTCCGCGAAGATATTAAGTATAGTAGACTCCGACGAGCTGAGTATTACCTAATATTTTTCAAGGAAGCCTTGGCAGGAAAACAGCCCGGATTGGGGAACATTGTTCTCACCCCGGAGCAGACTTCGCAATCGGTGTTGGACATTTTCCGGACACCAACGGTTGGAAACGATCAGGATTATACTGTTGTTACAATTGATGTCACCGCATTTGAAAACGGCGGCACACTCATCATTGACCTTGAAATCGGTAGAGAAGAAGGAGTAACCGCATTCTATCTGTTTGATGGTGATAAAGAACTCTCCACGGAAGAATCACTTAAAGACAAGATTACTTGGGAGTGGGGTGAACCCAGGGATACCCGTCAAATCACGCACGCTTTCGACCGAGGTCAATTTTTTAAGTTAGGTGTTACCGGACATTGGGCGAGAGATGAACCGTGTATCAACGCTTTTCGCGCAAAGATTTCTGTGAACGGGATATGAGATGGTGCGGTCACAAACCGTGCCTCTCCAATCTCAATGTCGATACCGTCGTTTTTTCTTAAACCTATCGGGCAATAATCTTCCTCTTTAATAACAGCAAAACTTATTGTATCATTATAGTAAAACCAGTAATTATTGAAACACATCCTATCGAAGCGGTGCCCTCTGATTCCCCCTTGCTTGCGGGGGGGTAGAGGGGGTATTGTACACATATTTTCAAAATCTACTATAATAAACAGCGACTTCAGCGAACAAAACATACAAAGATTACAACTGTTCGGTTTGACCGAGTAACGATACGGAGTATATTACCTACAACATGAAACTACGTGATGCTATCGCTGCAGGTATTGCGCATCTTGCCCAAAACCGGCTACGCGCCGGGTTGTCCATTCTCGGTATCTTCATCGGGATCGCCAGCGTGCTATGCATGATGGCAATCGGTGACGGCGCAAAACTTATGATTGCCCAAGACATCGAAAAACTTGGTGGTGCCAACCAGGTTCGGCTCTGGACGCGGACTTCTATCTGGAGAAACCGACGGTTTGTCCGGCGCACAACCGAACGCTATACGCTTGAGGACGTTCATGCTATTGAGGCGGAATGTCCAAAGGTCCAATTTGTTTTACCCAAAAATGAGCGGTATAGACCGCTTGTTACCAGTGCAGACGGCAGCCAAGCTCGTCCTAATTTTGAAGGTGTGACTCCAGACTATGCCCGCGGTCTCCACTGGGAGATTCGGGAAGGTAGGTTCTTTTCCGAAGACGACCTTAAAGACGCTAAACAGGTTTGTGTTCTTGGGGCTGACACCGCTAAGGAGCTTTTTGGCGAGACTTCTGCAATCGGGAAAGAGGTGAAGGTTCGGTATTATTGGCGGCAACCGCCAGTCAGAGTGCGGGTTATCGGGGTCATGAAAACAAAAGGGAGTAGCATCAACAGTTGGTACTCTTTAGACGAGACTGTTTGTATCCCGTTGACAACACATCAACAACGGATGTCAGGCACTCGCTACATTGAAGAACTCCTTATCTTTTTTGAGAAAGATGCAGATGCTTACGATATTCTTGATTCTGTGAAGGAGGTACTGCGTAAAAGACATCGCGGCAAAGATGACTTTATCGGCTATTGGGTACCGAAACGGTCTGCGCGACGGCTTGAGCGCATTGAAAAAATGATTAAAATCGCATTGGGAAGTATCGCTGGGTTCTCGCTATTTGTGAGTGGTATCGGCATCATGAATATATGTCTCGTTTCTGTCGGTGAGAAGACGCGGGAGATAGAATTGCGCAAATCCGTTGGTGCAAAACGGATCCACATTTTCTATCAGTTCTTAACGGAATCCATCTGTCTCTGTTTTTGTGGCGGTGTCCTGGGTATCGCGGGCGGCTGGGTCGCAGCACATGGCATGGCACGACTTGCGGTCCGCATCGTACCGATTGTACCAGAATGGCCCGTCGTTCTCTCTGGACATTGGGTACTGATCGCTATTGTCTTCTCGCTTTTTATGGGGATTAGTTTTGGTGTCTATCCAGCGATGCAGGCGGCGCGATTGACACCGATTGACGCACTCCGCACTGAAAATTAAATGACCGACGGTTGACGACTATTCGTTAACGGTTTGCGCTTGACACAAATCGCAGGCACCGCACCTATAATTCTCTTCAACGGTTTCACCGAAGTAGTCTCGGATGACCCGCATCCGACACGTCGCCTCTAACGCATAAACAAACACCTGGTCCAGTTGGCTCTGCTTGCGACGGATATAATCACCTACTTCAATCTGCTCGTCGGTCAATGGACTGAGCATTTGACTGTCTTCAAGCAATTCAATAAGCAATAGGTCTTCTTGTCCCCAGTACTGGATATAACCGTTGTTTTGCAGCTCAGCGAGACCTTCCATTATCGTCTTCGGATTTCGTCCAACGGCATCGCAGAGCTCCAAAATTGTTTTTATGCCGCTTCGCAATTCGCTGAGCAGTTCTCGCTGTGATGCGTCTTGCGGCTCCGGCTGTTCCAACCAGAATCCGAGGAACCTGACAGAGAGTTGAGATGGGACGTTATACCACCGCTTCAAGAAACCGAGTTTTTCCAGATAACTGAGACCGACATGGATTTTTGTTGGGTTACTCCTGCTCATCCACTCCAGTTCTTCGTTAGAGATTGTGCGATATCTTTCGCTTCCCTTGAAGTTCTCAATAACCTTTAAGAGTTTAAGTAAGAATTGCTTATCCGGCGCGCTCTCCCGAATAAACCATTCGTGCAATCCGCGGTCATCAGGACAGAAAAGCAGGACACAATGGGCATTGTTTCCATCTCTACCGGCTCTCCCGATCTCTTGACAGTATTCTTCAAGAGTGCCGGTGAGTGTCCAGTGAACGATGTATCGGATGTCTGCCTTGTCGATCCCCATACCGAAGGCGTTCGTGGCGACAACGATGTCTAACCCGTTCTCGCTGTTGTCGAAAAAATCTTCTTGTACACGCGTCCGTCCTTGCGGGTCAAGACCCGCGTGGTAGAAATCCGCGCGGAACCCGCGCTTTTGAAGAAAATCTGCGATTTCTTCGGTTTCGCGTCGGCGTCCGGCGTAGATAATCCCATTTTTCAGCCGCCGGTGGCGAGATTCAGCATCCCCCGTTGAAGCGGGCATTCGCTGTTCGTTGAGGAACTTTTCGAGGTGCAGATACTTTTCATCGTCGTTTTCATTCTGCTGAACACTGAGTTTCAAATTCGGACGCTCAATCCCTTGCGTAAGAATAAGCGGTGTCGGTATATTTAGTACACTGAGAATGTCGTTTTGGATCTCTGGCGGAGCTGTTGCTGTGAAAAGTGCAATAACACGCGGCTGGAGGACACCAATCGTATCTCTGAGCGATAGGTAAGCCGGACGGAAATCACGACCCCATTGTGAGATACAGTGTGCTTCATCTATAACAAACAGTGAAATAGAGGACTCCTCATTCAAGAAGTCTAAAAATCGACGGCTTCGAAGACGTTCTGGGGAGACGTAAAGCAGTTTTATTTCGTTTCGCCGCAAACGTGCCAGTTCATTTTGGTATGCTTCCCACGTCTGTGTGCTATTGATTAGGGAGACTGCATCGATACCTTGTTCGCGTAAAGCATCGACCTGGTCTTTCATCAGCGAAATAAGCGGTGAGATCACGACTGTTATGCCGTCAAGCATCAGTGCTGGGAGTTGGTAACACAACGATTTGCCGTGGCCTGTTGGGAATACAGCAAACGTGTTTTTGCCATCCAATATCGCCTCAACAATCTCGCGTTGCCCTTTGCGAAAGGAGGTATAGCCGAAGTGGGTATCGAGAGCTGTCAGGAGGGAATCTGTTGGCACTTCTTGATCTGAGGTCGGTTCTGTGACATCGATCGACGACTCCAGAATAGCATCTACCTGTTTAAGCAAATCCTGCAAATTTGGCATATTTTTCGCTGTGTGTTTTGTCCGCTACGAAAAGAATCGGAAGCGGAAAATGTGGAAAATTGCGGCGACACCGTCTTTCCAGCTCACGGTTTTACCTTCGTGGTAATCTCTCCCACGATAGGAGATAGGAACTTCAATAATTTTGCACTTCCGCTTGGCAAGTTTCGCCGTAATTTCCGGTTCAAAACCGAATCTGTCCGAGTAGAGCGAAATTTCCTTGAGGATAGGTGTCCGAATCACCTTATAGCAGGTCTCCATATCGGTGAGTTTCGTACCGTTGACGACATTCGCGAGCGTCGTAAGAAATTGATTCGCGAGATAACTCCGGAGTAACCCCTTCTGCTTGCCTTCCATAAACCGAGAGCCGTACACCACATCGGCTTCATCGTTGAGAATCGGCTGTAGCAGTTTTGGATAGTCGTTTGGATCATATTCCAGATCGGCATCTTGGATAATCGTAATTTCGCCGGTGACGTGTTGAAAACCGGTGCGGAGCGTCGCGCCTTTGCCTCTGTTCACATCGTGGTAGCAGATTTTTACAGCAACGTCATCCTGGTTCTCAGCGTTCTCACTTATCGGTGCGCCTGTTGTTACGAGGTAGTTGCGTATATTCCCTGAGTTATCTGCGATGTCTTCGATTTCCTTTAATATATCGCGTGTACCATCTGTTGAAAAGTCATCGACGAGAATTAATTCTTTTTTCATACCGATTTCAACATCGACCACCTGCTGCAGAAGTTCTTTTAGACTTGCAACCTCGTTGTAAATCGGAATTACAATGGATAGCGTAGCCGCCATCTGGATG